>NZ_DJBA01000048.1:0-8667 GCF_002435615.1 Clostridium sp. UBA5988
TACCACACTTTACACTATCTAAGTCTTTTTTATACAAAATACTTCAATTTCACAAAACATATTTTGTATAAATACATAATAATTGTATTTTCTTGTTTTGTCTACCATATTGTTTCGACAACAAATATCATTTTTTTACTATCGTCACTCTTTCTTCAAAAATTATCTTTTTTTTTAATTTTTTCTCTGTAATAAAGTTGTAATTCTACTATTACTTTATTACTAATATATTTTTCTTAAAAGTATACAAAAAATTATTTTAAATTTGCTTATGTATATTTTTATATAAAACCAGTCAAAGTGAATCTTCATCACTCCAACTGGATCTACACTAAATTTATTATTCCAACACAACTTCTATTTCAATCCCATGAAGCAAACTTACAATAATCTTTTCCCCTTCAAATACAGTCATTTTCTCTATTAGATTTAAAAATAGATTTACATCAAATTCTTTTATTGACTCTGCCTTTTCAATTATTTTTATAAACTGCTTTGACTTATATCTTACTAAAATATTCTCACTTTTAAGTGCATCCTTCCACTTCTCCATAAAGTAATCTTTATTTTCAATAATTGCATTAAAGGTATTTATAAAAGCTTGGTATAAAACCCTATCATCAATATGTTTATTGGTGCAGCCTTTCTCACCTTTTATTTTATACCTATTACTACACATCCAAACTTTTCTTCTGAGCTTTTCATTTGTAGAATGCCATGTCTTTCTTCCAAGTATGCTACCACAATATCCACATATAACTCTTCCTGAAAAAGGGTTATCTAGTGTTGCATAATCTAATTTATATACACCATAGGTTTCAGCAAATACCCTTCTTCTATCCATTTCTAACTGTACTGCTTCCCACATTTCTTTATCTATAATTGCTGGATGGCTTTCTTCAACATAATACTGCGGAACCTCTCCGTTATTCTCTACCCTCTTCTTCGAAAGAAAATCTACTGTATAAGTCTTTTGAAGCAAGGCATCTCCTTTATATTTTTCATTAGTTAGTATTCCTCTTATTGTACTTTCATACCATTTAGATTTGCCATTCCAGCCTTTAACTCCTTCTTCTTCAAGTTCTCTTGCAATTCTATTTGAACCTTTTCCATCAAGGTAATCCTTATAAATTCTTCTTACTATCTTGGCTTGTTTTTCATCTATTATTAAATTTCCTTCTTCATCCTTATCATATCCTAAAAACTTTTTATGGTTTACTGTCACCTTGCCCTGTTCAAACCGCCTTCTGATACCCCATGTCGAATTTTCTGATATTGAGCGACTTTCATCTTGCGCTAAACTGGATAAAATTGTAAGTAAAACTTCACCTTTAGAATCTAACGTATTAATATTTTCTTTCTCAAAAATTACCCCAATACCTAATTCTTTAAGGCTCCTTACATAATTCAAGGTATCAAGAGTATTTCTTGCAAATCTACTTATAGATTTGGTTATTATCATATCTATTTTTCCTGCTTTGCAATCCTCTATCATCTTATTAAACTGCTCTCTCTTTTTAGTGTTTGTTCCTGAAATACCTTCGTCAGCATAAATTCCTGCACACTCATAATCTGAATGTCCATTTATATAATTTGTGTAATAATTAACCTGTGCTTCATAGCTTGATAACTGTTCTAATTGGTCTGTTGATACTCTGCAATAAGCTGCCATTCTCTTTTTCTGTGGTTCTATGGTTTGTGCTAAATTGGTTCTGTTTGCTCTTGCAGGTATAACTGTAATGTTTCTTGCCATCCTTAACTTCCTCCTTAACAATAATTTCTTCCTTTATATTAAGCCTACTGATAACTTCATCATCTATTGATGTTCCATTGCAAGCATCTTTTCCGTTTTTAATATAATTACTACATTGCCATACTATCTTTTTACTAGAGTTTTTACTGTTCCAAGTTCTTCTCCTTAAGGTAGATCCACATTTACTGCAGTAAAGCATTCCTGTTAATGCATACCTTTTAGTGTACTTATCTGAGTCTCCTAAAACGTTTCCTTTTGTAATTCCTCTTCTCTTAATTTCCTCTTGTACCTGTTCCCACATTTCTTTTGTAATAATAGGTGAATGATTTTCTCTTATATAGTAACTATCTATAACTCCATTGTTTCTAATTGAAGTTTTCTTTAAATGTTCTGGTGTATAGTATTTTTGAAGTATAGCATCTCCTTTGTATTTCTCATTTTTTAAAATTCCTATAATTGTACTATTGTGCCAGGTCTTATTACCTACAGTAGGAATATCTTCTTTATTTAACTCCTTAGCTATTTTAGATGAACTTTTTCCACAAAGGTAATCATTATAAATTCTATTTACTACTTCTGCTTCTTTAATATTTATAACCAACTCTCCATATTCATTCTTGTCATACCCTAAGAATCTTGTAGTATTAATCATTAACTCACCTTGTTGAAACTGCTTTCTAGCTCTCCATTTTAAGTTTTCACTTACATTTCTGCTTTCTTCCTGTGCAAAAGAAGAAAGGACGGCAAGCATTAACTCACCGTCCCCTGATAGGGTATTTATATTTTCTTTTTCAAATCTAACTTCTATACCTAAATTTTTTAATTCTCTTACAGTGTATAAAACAACAGCTGTATTTCTTGCAAATCTAGATATAGACTTTGTAATTATTATATCAATTTGCCCTTCTCTACATAGATGGAGCATTCTTTGAAACTCTGGTCTATTACCTGTAAACCCTGTTATTCCTCTATCTTGAAAAACTCCAACATATTCATATTCTGGGTTACTAGAAACAATATTTTCATAGTATTGTACTTGATTATCTAAAGATTCTCCTTGCTTATCATGAATAGTAGAAACTCTTGCATAAGCACATACTCTTTTCTTTTTCTTCTGCACTTTTAATATAGGCTCAATAATTCTTACACGCACTCTAATTACTCCTTTCTATCAAATTGGTACTAACATATATCACTCTAAAAATAATAGAAGTCAAGAAATATAAAATTGAAAACCACTACCTAAACCATAAGTGGTAGCTATTTATTAAATATCATAATTACAGCATCAAAACCTGCTCTCTTTAATTTCTGTACTTGATTTTCTGCATTCTTTCTATTCCTATAGGAACCTGCCATAACTCTATAAAATGTTTGTCCACTTCCTGGTTGTGTTGATGACGAAGGTTCTATATAATTAATATCTATTTGTGCAAGAATAGCTTTTGCTAAGGCCTTTATTATTTCATTTCTCTTTTTATCAAACAAATTATTATCCATAGTGTTATCGATAAAGCCTAGTTCAATTAATATTGCTGGAGCCTTTGTTTCCCTGAGAACATGAAGATTTTTTCTTTTAACACCTCTATTTTTAAATCCTAAGCCTACCATTGAAATTTGAATTTTTTCTGCCATTACTTTTGCTGCTTCACCTGGATTCAAATAAATAAGGGTTTCAACACCAGTTGCTTTCTCAGGACTATAGGCATTTCTATGAAAGGATATAAAGTAATCATAAGTGTTTCTATTTTCAAAGTTACTTCTATCATTTAGACTTAATGTAGTATCAGAAGTTCTCGTCTCATCTACAATAACTCCATGTCTTCTAATCTCTTCTGCTACATCTCTACCAATGCTTAATACATCACTAGATTCTTTTCTTCCATTATAGCAAGCTCCTGGATCTCGTCCCCCATGTCCATAATCAAAACATAGTCTAGCCATTATTTTCACTCTCCTTATTTAATTGTTTTAGCACAAGCTTTAACTTTTCTGGTATCGGTAGTCCTATCTTTGCTGAGTTTTCTAAAATACTTATCCCTTCATTAGAAGTGTAGAAAAAAATAACAGCGGTGCGAATTGCACTACCACTGCCTAAAATCTTAGTGTCTACAATATGTGATATACCTACTAATACAAAAATAAGAACCTTTTTAAAAATCCCCTTAAAACCTAAGCTGCTAGATAACTTTTTTTCTAATATTGCACGCATTACACCTGTGACATAGTCAATTATGACAAATATAATTAAGGCATAAAGAAAGCCATCTAAACCTCCTAAGATTCCTCCTAGAAAAGCTCCAATGGCTGCAAAGATAGCTTGAAACACACTTAATATGTCTTTCATAAATACATCCCCTCTATATATATTTTTTTGTATTGAAGTCTAAAATATACCGTCTAGAATATTGTCAATTATAAAATCGTATTGTATCTTCATGGTGTTAGTTGGTGTTTTAGTCACCGGAGCTGCTAGTAGTGTTTGCGCTCCTATAAGAGATGGTCCAAATGCATAGTAATAATAGCTTGATCCACTCCACACTCCAAAACAATATCCATAATTATGATTCTTGCTAAAGAAATACTTTCTACTACTTACTGAAGTCATAGCCTTACTTGCAGATATTCCATTAAATATAGGTTTAAGTGAGTTATCATATAGGTGTAGTAATCCACTAGCATCACTAAATACCCAATATTCTTTTGTTTTTCCTGCTATACTTATATTCCAACTACTATCTGCATAACTAGGTGTATCTATAATATAGTCTGTTTCTATGCTATAGCTACTATTTAGCTTCAGAAGATGATTTACATTAACCCCATTTATAGAATAATATACTGTCATATACGGTACTCCATCTACTACTTCAAAGGATTGTATAGTAGGTATTTTCCCGGTTGCATCTTTATAACTACTTGCACTTCTACTTGTATTCCCTACCCATGTACCGTCCTTTTGAAAGTTATAAATATCTATATTACTATTTTTATTGTAGTATAAATACAGATAATTAGAATCAGCAGATATTCCATTTATACTAAAATCATTAGTAGTTAACTTTGAACCATCAGCTTTATAAAAATAGTTATCGTTATCTTGATTATTTCCACAGCTATCTAGAAAGAAACTTTTAAAGGTTCTATAGGTAACAGATGAAATTGTAGTGGAGTATAAACCATATCCAATATTATCATAGTCTGAACAATAATAACTTATTGATTTCAAGCTACATATAGTAGTATTTTTACTGTCTATAGTAGAACTACCACCTGCAGTATTTATATTAGGCGCATATAATGTTTCCCTTCCATCTCCTTGATACCAATAAATCGTTTGAAAGGTTCCATTTCCTGAATGAGTAGGAAAATCAAATACAAAATGTATTTTTATTTTGCCGTCTTCTTCTGGCTTATAATAGCTTTCAGATAAATTTATTGTACCTTGCAATGTATTAGTTCCCGAATAAGGTTCATTTTTATCACACCATCCTATGGTATTTCCTTTCATATATTTTTCACTAGCATTCTCTACCCCATCATAATCAGTTAAATATATTCTTCTAAAAGGAAAATCAATATAACCACTTTGAACATTTCCCCCAACTATCAGTCTTCTATAAAAAGATTCAAGAAACATAAGTTTTACCACTGAATCATTAATCAAGTTTTCAGTTTCTGCATGATAAACCTTACTTCTTGTCTTTGAATCAAAAAGCTCAACTGTAGCTCTTCCCCTAATATTAGAGATAGGTTTTATCTTATTTAATTTAGTCATATTATTATTTACTAAATCTTCATTAAAAGATATAGTTTCTCTATACATAACACCTCTCCTCTCCTAATCTTTACTAACACACTCCTTTACTTTATATAAGTTCTATTGTGACATCACTCTCAACATTTCCTATATTAGTATCGGTAACTATTACTTCTTGTACTGCACTTGCTCTTATAACTTCATTAATAGTTATACCTGTTTGATATTCTTCTAATATCTGCGAAGGATTAATTATATTAATATTTTCAACTACTTCTGCATGTGGTGGTTCTGCACTCATACCACCTTGAAGATTTCTTCCATCAATCATACACTGAAGATTATATATTGGTACTGTCACTGTTCCACTATCAGTTTTTAAACTTATTCCTATATAGTGATTTCCTGGTCCAACCTGTGGTATCCCTAGTGGTATTCCTATAATATTATCACCTTGCTCCAGTTTCTGTTTTGGTTTAAAGGGTACCTCTAAATTATCTAAAAGTATCTTTATAGTTAAGGTGCTAGCTGTACTTGCATTACAGCTTATAGATAAATTAACGCTTAAATTTGTACTTGATACTGCAGTAATCCCTAAGTATATTGGTTGAACCTCAGTAGTTGAAACTATAACCTCCTGTGAGTTAGCATAATAGAGCATACTAGTTAGTGCCTGAGCTACCTTGTTTCCTAGTTCATCTCTTACTGTACTTATCATTGCTGTAAAATCACTTTGCCCTCTAGTCTTAGGCTGACCAAGCTCAACTTTTGTATTCCATCCACTTAGTAGATCCTGTTTTATCTTAATTACTTCTACCATTACATCTATATCAAATTCTTCATACTTTACTAAAACATAATCCCCTAAATTAACCTGCTGAAGACCTTTAAAATTTTCATATTCCTTTGATTTACTAATTTCTATAAAGTCTACTTCTATGTTCACGTTAGCAAATCCCTTAGTCTTTGCATACTCCTTTGCCATTATCCTTAAGGTAGGTTCATCAGCTGCATCTTTAAATTCCACAGCCTTTATAATATGAAAAGGTGGATACATTGAACTATCAAAATTAGGTATAGTTATATATTTTTCAGCTAGTGTTATACCATTGAAGCCCTTAGGATAAATCTTAGTAGCTAAGTCGGTGGTATCACTGGTAACCTTAATACCTCTAATATTTTTTCCATACTTAATTAACATCCCTGTTTCTTTTCCAATTTGCTTTAGTATTTTAATATTATAATTATCCCTATATAGTTCACCGGTTCCCCATCTTTCAATGATTTTAAATATTGCTTCTACTGGATTTAGTTCTACCATATATAAGGTATTATTTATTAAGATATCACTGTCTACTATATAAGTTGATGCTAGTTCATCAACTAAAGCTTTCTCCATTGCAGTTTTTATACTACACTGTACCGCTCTTTCATCCTCTATAAAATAAAAGGCCAAGTCATAAAAAATGTGCTTAGCCCAAACCATAATTATTTTATTATTATCTTGCTTTTTCTCTACCTTATATATTCTAAATAGTTGATTGTTGGCCTTTATAATATTGAAGTGTTCTAGGTACAATGCCTTTTTAGATTTAACTGGATACTCTAAATATAAGCTGTATTCACCATTTAATTCCTGGGTAATTTCTGCTTTAATAGCTTCATTTAATTTACCAAGTCCATTATTTTCAAATTCACCTTTTTTAGTTTTCTTATCATAAATATAAATCACTATAGCCACCGCCAATTAGGTAAAATATCTATTTTGCTAACACTTCCTACCCAGCTTATCTTATTCTCTCCTATTTTTAGCTTTGGAAAATCTCCTTCCATTTTATAGTTTAAATTTTCTAAAGCTTCATTATAACAATCCTCTATATCACTATTTATGATTATGCTATTATTAATTCCTTTTAATTTTATAAGTGCATCATTTATTAATAGCTCAATATTTCCACTTCCATAAACAGTTATGATAGGACTACTGTCTAAAGTTCCAATATTATTTATAATACTTTCAGTTTTATTTACCTCTATAACCTGATTACTAACTTCATATTTAAATGGCTTGCAATTAAACACTATAGGAAAAACTCCTATAGCTCTATAGACCGATTTAAAATCTATGGCATTTACAACTTGTGCTATATACTTTTTATTTGATTGAAAATTAAATATGAGATTTGCTTCACCACTATTAAAAAGCCAACCCTTTATTTCATCTATTTTATCTGCTAAATCTTCTCTTGATTTTAAAGTACATTCCACTAAAATGGTTATATCCTCATAGGTTTCTTCATCAAACTTTATATTTGAATCTCTCCCAGGAATAGAAACATAGGATACTCTGCGTTTTGGTGAAGGAATTGTAGGTCTTTTAGCAATTAAAATACCATAATCTTTATAGCTATCTTTATTACCAAAGCTAAAACTTAACATGCTAATTACCTCCCTTTCCCATCACAACTCTTTGTCTATAAAACTCAAGTTCATAGGCAATTTGTTCAATATCCTTATCTGTGTTGTTTATAAAATTCTCTATATGAAGTGTCAATCCATTATCATTGCCATTCCCTTTTACCTTTATCTTCTCTAATGCCTTTGCTAAAATATCATCTAATCTATCTATTGGTAATACTGCTTCCGTTCCAGCTTCTCCTACTCCTATAACACTTGGTCTATTAAAAATACCACCCTTTGCATACCATTCTACAGATAAACTTGGTACTCTAGGAGGTAATAAATTAAACTCTCCATTTAATCTAAAGTGAGGTAATTTAATCTTAGGTATTCTTATCTCTGGAAGTCTTATATTCCTAAAAAATCCAACGATAGCATTTACAGCATTTTTAACAGCATCTCTTGCAAGATTAATTGGAGTTGTAATAGCTGTTTTTATGCCTCCCCATACTGCTACTGTAACTGTTTTAATTCCATTCCAAACTCCTGAGATAATACTACTTATAATATTTATGGTGCCATGAACAGTTCCTTTTATACCATTTAAAATACCTATTATTATATTTTTAATACCATTCCATACAGTAGATGTTATGGTCTTTATTGCGTTCCATGAAGTTTTAATAGCATTAGATATTCCATTGGTTATAGCTAACACTACTGACTTTATAGCCCTGGGTGGTAAAATAGTTGT
>NZ_DJBA01000068.1:0-31438 GCF_002435615.1 Clostridium sp. UBA5988
TTCAAGCCTAGTTTCAACCTTAGCCACCTTCATGAGTAAAACCCCAGTTAGTTACTCCACTGATTCCTTCAATGTCCACAGAAATATAAATCTTCATGAAAATCCCCCTTTATCACCATATAATTTATTTATATATATTTAAAAGCCCCTAGTGAAATCCTCTTGTATAATAAGTTCTAATACTGATTTAGTTAACATACAGCCGTTTATTTCATAAGTTTTTTTACATTATCTAGATTTTTTTTATTAAAAGGTGGAAAAACTATTGGGATATTTATTTTAGTAGTTTTTCTTACAACACTTCTTCTATGAGAAAAAGTCTTAAAGCTTTCTTTACCATGATAAGCTCCTATACCTGAATTTCCAACTCCTCCAAAAGGTAACTCTGGATTAGCTAAATGAGTTATTGTATCATTTATACAAGCGCCTCCTGAAGAAATTTCCTCTAATACCTTTTCCTCTACTTTATAGTTTTCAGCAAATAAATAAAGAGCTAATGGCTTTGATAGTCTCTTAATTTTTCCTATTACCTCATCTAAATTACTAAAGCTTATAATTGGAAGAATAGGTCCAAAAATCTCCTCTGACATAGCTGCCCCTTCCCATGAAGCATCTATAAGTGTAGGTTCAATATATCTTTTTTCTCTATTTACTTTTCCACCATATATTATTTTATCTGCCTCTTTATCTAATATATTTTTAAGCCTTAGGAAATGTCTATCATTAACAATTCTTCCGTAGTCTTTACTTTCCATAGCATCCTTACCATAGAAGCTTTGAATTTGCAATTTTAATTCCTTAATTAATTCATCTTTCACCTTGTTATTTACTACTACATAATCCGGTGCTACACAGGTTTGACCTACATTTATAGTCTTGCCCCAAATTATACGCTTAGCTGCCACTCTTATATCTGCACTTTCATCTACAATTACAGGACTTTTCCCCCCTAATTCTAAAGTAACAGGAACTAGGTTTCTTGCAGCCGCTTCCATTATTATTTTTCCAACTTGAGCACTCCCTGTAAAGAAGATGTAATCAAAGGTACCATTAATCAATGAAGTGTTAGTTTCTACTCCACCTTCCACTGAGCGTATATATTCCTTAGGAAAGGTTTCAGTAATCATTTCTGTAATTACTCTTGATAAATTGGGCACATTTTCAGATGGTTTTAATACTACACAATTTCCAGCAGCAAGTGCTCCCACCAAAGGTTCTATCAAAAGTTGAAATGGATAATTATAAGGTCCTATAATTAGAACTGTTCCATAGGGCTCTGAAATTATAAAACTTTTTGCAGGAAATAAGTACAAAGGCGTTTTCACCTTTTCTTTCTTTGCCCACTTCTTTAAACTCTTTATAGTGTGACTAATACTACTTAATATAAAGCCTACCTCTGTAGTATAAGATTCAAACTCACACTTTCCTAAATCTTTATATAATGCTTCATATATTTTATATTCATACTTTTTTATAGCAGACTTTAAACTTCTTAATTGATTAATACGAAAATCTATATCCCGACTTTTCTTTGATTCAAAAAACTTATAGTGATCTTCTATAATTTTATCTACATCAATTGAACTTAATTCCATAAACCTAATCACTCCTTATTATACCTATTTCAATAACTATATTTTATACTATTTTTACATATTATACTACATAGCTCCATAGCAAAGACCTACTTAAAAATTTTATTTTTAAGTAGGTCTTTCAAAGGGATAATTTATTTCAAATAGTTTAAGAATTTATAATTTAAAAATATTTAATATAATAAATATTTTAATTTTTAAAATTTATCTTATATAACTATTTAAAATTTTACCTAGGATACTATTTAAATATTTACCTAGAGAACTATATAAATATTTAAATAGTTAACTAGTTGTTTACACCATGCGGGTTTGAGAGTTTTTTCATCTCTTTATATCCCATAAATACAATCCATACATAAGCTAAAGTCTTAGGTATCATAAGAATTCCTATGATCGGTAAAGTATTTGACCATAGTACAACAGGAATATAGAATCCAAAAGATAAAATTATTGCAATAGGAATAAATTTAAATCCTTTATCATTGTTTTCTTTAATTTTATTATGGAAAATCCATATGATTATAAGTCCTATTAACGCAAACGGAATGTTACGATATATTCCCCAGGAAACTGGAGCATTATATGATAACCATTGGTTTTGTGGGAATGCACATAATATAATCCTAACAATAGCTAATCCATAAATAATATTAGTTAAGCCTTTTTTATCTTTGATATCATAACGAATTCTCCATATATGATATAGAACTACATAAAATATAGTCATTGTAATAGATGTAATTAGTTTTCCTACTCCTAAAGCCGCAGCATTAGCTTCTAAACCAGTGGTAAGTAATCCATAAGCCCTTGGAACTAGATGAAATGCATCTCCACATCCTAAAATCACTGCCATAATTCCAAATAATCTGTATTGTTTATTTTGTCCACTTTTCTTAATCATAATAATTCCCATTATTATAACTGTTGAAAGATAAAGAATATCAAAAAGTGTTTCCATAATCCCTTGCATAATATGTCACCTCGCATTTTTATTTGAACATAGTTCATTTTTTATGTGTACAAAATGCTGTAAGTTAATACAGCATTTTTATTTAACTTTATTTAAAATAAATAATTCTCTTTAATGCTTCTATAAAAAAAGTTATATCCTCTTCCTTAGCTTTAAGCATAACTAACATGTTACTAAAAATAAATTTAGCCACTTTTTCCTTAGTTAAATTGTCTGTCCAAGTTTCATCACTAATATTATCTTCTGAATCTAAGAGATTAACTATACTTTCACTAACTTTTTTAAAAAATTCGTGTTCTTTTTTTCTTCCTAGAGATTTTTCACTACTACTTAATAAAGATAACTGATCTATCCAATTTTCTTGAAATTTATCTAAGTAAACAAAAATATTATTATATAATAACTCTATCTTTTCAAAAATATTTTTTTCACCTATTAAACATGTATGAAAATCATTAAAGGCCTCTCTCCAAAAATCTTCAACAACGGCTAACACTAATTCACTTTTTGTGGAGAATGAATTATAAACTGTACCTACTGAAATTTTACATCTACTGGCTACAGCTCTTATATTTATTGCTGCAATTCCATTCTCTAAGGCAATTTCTTTTGCTCCTTTAAGTATAATCTCTCTTGGGTTTTCTGAGAACCTATTCATTATATCTACTCCTTGTTTGAACCGCGTTCAAGTTAATTATATATCAATTTTTTTTATAGGTCAATATGTGTTGTTATTTTAGCCTAACTCATTGAAGCTAAATTCTCCTTATATAAGTTAAGAATTTCCCTATAATTATATTATAATCTAAAGTTATGAATAAAAACATACTGTTTACACTTAAAACTCCCCGAAATTTCTTACACCTACTAAAAACAAGTAATCAAAATTAAAGATTAATTTAAATTATTGTACTATAATAAATATCTATAGCTTAGATGGTTATTATTTTTGATAAATATACCCAACTTGCTATATAATACATATGAGACAAAATTAATTAAGTTTATTTATATTAGGTTTATGTTAAAATTAGAAAGTGATGTGATATTATGGCTAAAACTACTTTTAAGGGTAGTATTATGCTAAATCCTGTTCCAGCAGTGATGATAACTAGTAGAAATTCTGAAGGAAAGGATAATGTTTTTACTGTAGGTTGGATAGGTACAGCTTGTACTAAGCCACCTATGATTACAGTTGCTATTCGTCCTGAAAGATTATCCTATGAATATATAAAAGAAAGTGGTTCCTTTGTAGTAAATCTAGCTTCTAGTAATCTAGTTAAAGCTGTTGATTACTGTGGAGTTAAAAGTGGAAGAACCAATGACAAGTTTAAGGATATGAACTTGTCTCTCAGTGAAGCTAAGGATATTTCCTGTGGTATTATTAATCAATGTCCCGTTGCCTTTGAGTGTGTGGTAAAGTCTATAACTCCCCTAGGTACCCATGATTTATTTTTAGCTGAAATAGTTAACTGTCATGTGGAAAATACACTTATCGATGAAAAAGGAAAAATTCACTTTGATAAAGGAGACCTACTTTCATACTCTCATGGTGAATACTTTAGTTTAGCTCCTAAGCCTATTGGAAAATTCGGATTTTCTGTGGCTAAAAAAACTACTATTAAACTTAAAAATAAAGGCATAAAAAAACATAATGAAACCACAAAAACTGCCATAGTGGAGAAAGAACAATTACATAATAAAAAAAATATCAAGAGTAATAAACCTAAAAAAACTAAAACTAAAAAAAGAACTCGTATATAAAAAATATCTTTAATATGAAAGGTGCGATGTTTAATGAACTTTATAAAGGTTGGTTCTGCTTGTCCTATTACTAAGGTAGCAGATGTTGACTTTAACTTAAATGAAATAAAAAAATGTGTTGAAAAAGCTATAGAAGAACAAGTTAAAATTTTAGTTTTTCCTGAATTATCTATAACCTCCTATAGTTGTGCTGATTTATTCTTTCAACAAAAACTACTAAAAAAAGCAGAAGTAGCTATTGAAAATCTTTGTGTATTTTCTGAAGGAAGAGATATCTTATTTGCTGTAGGTGCTCCTTTTGAATATGATGATGTGCTTTATAATGCAGCTTATCTTATCTTTAATGGTAAAGTTTTAGGTATTGTTCCAAAAAGTTACTTACCTAATGCTTCTGAATTCTATGAAAAACGTTGGTTTAGCAGTGGTCTTAATATAACTTCTAGAATAGTTAAACTTCCTTTCCAAGACAATATATATTTTGGAACTAACCTAATATTTAGAAGTGGTGATATTAGTATTGGAGTGGAAATTTGTGAAGACCTTTGGGTTACTATTCCACCAAGTAGCTTCTTATCTTTAGCTGGTTGTAATGTAATATGTAATTTATCTTCATCTAATGAACTAGTTAGCAAGGCTGACTATAGAAGAGACTTAATTAAAAATCAAAGTGCTAGATGTATGAGTTCTTATATCTATTCTTCTAGTGGAGTCTTTGAATCTACTACTGATGTATTATTTAGTGGCCATCTTTTAATCAGTGAAAATGGTGGAATCTTATCTGAAAATGAAAGATTTAATCGCGAAAATGAAATTATTACAGCAATTATTGATATAGATAAATTAAAGGCTGAAAGATTAAAAAATATAAGCTTTAGAGATAATAAAGTTTTAATTCCTTTTAATATGGAAACTATATACTTTGATTTTAATAATATAGCTATTAATAATTTTGATAAATATATAGATAAACATCCTTTTGTACCTGGTAATCCTCTTGAAAGAGATAAACGCTCTAAAGAGATATTTAATATTCAAACTTCAGCTCTAGCTAAAAGATTTGAACATACCGGATTAAAGAAGGCAGTTATAGGAATTTCTGGCGGTCTTGATTCTACTCTAGCTCTTCTAGTGGTAGTAAAAACCTTTGATATGTTGAAAATGCCTAGAGAAAATATTGTAACCATTACTATGCCTGGTTTTGGTACTACAGATAGAACATATAATAATGCCTTAGATCTTTGCAAGTATCTAGGTACAGACTTAAGAGAAATAAATATTGTACCTGCTTGCCTACAACATTTTAAAGATATTGGTCATCCTGTAGAGCAACATGATGTAACCTACGAAAATGTTCAAGCAAGGGAAAGAACACAAATTCTTATGGACCTTGCTAATAAAGAAGGTGGACTGTTAATTGGGACAGGGGATTTATCTGAGTTAGCTCTTGGATGGTGTACTTATAATGGAGATCATATGTCCATGTATTCTATAAACTGTTCTATTCCAAAAACCCTTGTGAGATACCTAGTAGATTATGTGGCTGACCATGAAAGCACTCCTGAGATAAGTAAAATCCTTATTGATATTTTGGATACCCCTGTAAGTCCAGAGCTACTTCCTAAGGACAAAGATGGAAACATTACTCAAAAGACTGAAGATATTGTAGGACCTTATGAACTTCACGATTTCTTCCTATATCATTTCATGAAGCACGGTGCTTCTAAGGAACGTATAGAATTCTTAGCTAAGGCTGCCTTTAAGGGGACATATGATGACGAAGTAATTAGTAAATGGCTTAATAAATTTATGACTCGATTCTTCACTCAACAATTTAAGCGTTCTGCTCTACCTGATGGTCCTAAGGTTGGATCTATAAGCCTTTCCCCAAGAGGAGATTTAAGAATGCCATCAGATGCTAGCTATAATGAATTTCTTTAGGTTTAAAAATATAATTAAATACCACTGGTAATTGTGTTTTTATTACCAGTGGTCCTTAACTTAATATATAAAATATTAAATTATAGTATAACTTAATAATGAAGATAATTAGAGATATTACTTTATGCTTATCTATAAATATCTACAATGAGACCTGATATTTCATCTATAGTGCTAGCTATATCTAAGTTTTCTCGTTCTTCATTAAGTAGCATCTGTGTTAGTTCTTCTAATTTATTGTCAATAGTCTCTACTGTAACAAAGTATTGAGTTTGCCAAAAGCTTATATCCTTTTTTATGGAATACATAAATGAAAGTACTGATTCTAGGTATTCTTTTATTTCTTTTTTATAAGCTCTAACATCAGCATAGCACTTTGAAATTACAAGTCTGCTACCCTTAGATTTTATATTTTTAAGCATTTTCTTAAGATCTTCTTCTGACTTTTGCTCTCTAGCAAAGCTAAAATTTTTAGAGAAGTCCTGTTTGTTATTTACAACTTTACTTTCTCTTTGTATTGGAGTATTTCTTCCTACTTTTGATATCTCCATGTGAACACCCCCTTGTCCTTTAATTATATTATAAATAAGGTTAGGGATTTTAGCTATATTTTCTTACTATTTATAGATTAAATTAATTTAGGAGGTAATTATGAAAACTTTAATTAATATGTTTATAACCTTCTTTAAGATAGGTGCCTTTACCTTTGGTGGTGGTTATGCCATGATTCCACTTATTGAAAGAGAAGTTGTAGATAAAAACCATTGGATAGACAAAGATGAATTTATAGATATAATAGCTATATCTCAAAGCTTTCCTGGAGCCTTAGCAATAAATAGCTGCACCTTCATTGGATACAAAATTAATGGAGTTCTAGGAGCTATCCTAGGACTTTTAGGTGTAGCCCTTCCTTCTTTTATCATTATAGTAATTATAGCTATGGCCTTCAGTAAATTTAGAAACCTTTATTTCATTGAACTTATCTTTAAAGGCATCAATGCTGCCGTTCCCCTACTAATTTTAGTAGGTGTAAATAGCTTGGCAAAGGTTTTAGATAAAACAGCTATTAATATAATTATTGTAATAATCACTGTGATTCTTAGTGTATTTATGAATGTAAATCCAGTATATTTAATTCTTATTGCTGCTGTATATGGAATATATATTAATAGAAATAACCACATTGATACTTATAAAAATACAAAGGAGGAAAATTAGATGCTATTACTAAAGCTATATTTAGCCTTTCTTAAAATTGGAACCTTCGGCTTTGGTGGTGGATACGCTATGCTTCCTTTAATTCAAAAGGAAATTGTGGACAACAATGCTTGGCTATCTCAAACTGATTTCATGGATATCATAGGAATATCTCAAATGACTCCTGGTCCTATAGCTATAAATGCTGCAACCTTTGTAGGCTATAAAACTGGCGGAATTCTAGGAAGTGTTCTATCTACACTAGGGGTTGTCACTACATCCTTCATACTCATATCCTTTGCTAATTACTTCTTTAATAAATTTAAAAATTCAAAGATACTAGCTCATGCTTTAAAAGGAATGAGACCTGCTCTTATTGGACTTATAATTTCTGTATTTATAACTCTTAGCTATGAGTCTTATAGAGATTTAAACAGTTTAATAATAGCTGCAATTGTTGGTTTTCTACTTTATAAAACTAAAATTCATCCTATATTAATTATTGTTATTGCAGCATTTTTAGGCATATTATTCTATGGAATGATACCTAATTTGTTTGCTAATTTTTAATAAAAAATATCTTGTAATTTATTAGTACATCCCTTATAATTTATATATAAAATATAATTACATATGAGGGAGTAATTAGTAGGATTATCCTATGGCAATGTCAACATCTTGGCTTTAAGTCTGGCTTTGCATTAAATAATGAGACTCATGTATAGTGCTTACGCTATATGTGAGTCTTTTCTTTTTACATACATTACCTACATATGTGTTTATGTTTTTGCAAATATTAATAAAAGAATATTTTTTTACTTTTATTAAATCTATGTAAGTTTTACTAACTAAATTTTAGATTTAGAGTATGGCTTAACACTATTAATTATGAGGTGATTTTATGTATTTTAATGACTCTATTGACGATGTTATAGGTAAGTTTAACACCAACCCAGATACTGGTCTTACTTCATCTCAAGTTGAGGAAATTAGGTCCAAGTATGGGTCTAATAAACTGGCATCAAAAAAGAAAAAAACTAAAGTACAACTATTCTTTGCACAACTAAATGATATTCTAATTTATATCCTTATAGTTGCAGCCATACTATCTGTAGTTGTAGGAAAAGAAATAAGTGATGCAATTATTATTGGTATTGTTATTTTAGTTAATGCAACAGTTGGAATGATTCAAGAGTCTAAAGCTGAGAAGGCCCTTGATGCATTAAAGGAATTATCAACACCTAAAGCTATAGTAAAGCGTAATGGAGAATTAGTAGAAATTCCTTCCGAGGAAGTAGTACCTGGTGATGTAATTATCATCGATGCAGGTAGATTTATTCCTTGTGATATCCGACTTATAGAAAGTGCTAATCTTAAGGTAGAAGAATCTGCCCTTACTGGTGAGTCTGTTCCTGTAGACAAGGATGCAAATCTTATCCTTGAAGATGAAAAAGTATCTCTTGGTGATAAAAGGAATATGGTATTTATGTCTACCTTAGCTACCTATGGTAGAGCTACAGGTATAGCTGTAGCTACAGGTATGAATACTGAAATTGGTAAAATAGCTAAAATGCTTGATGACGGTGAAAATGAACTTACACCTCTTCAAAAGAAACTTGAACAACTGGGTAAAGTTTTAGGTATTGCTGCTATTGGTATCTGTGCTGTTATGTTTGCAGTAGGTTTATTACAAGATAGAGCTGTTACTGATATGTTCATGATTTCTATCAGCCTTGCTGTTGCGGCTATTCCTGAAGGTCTTGCTGCTATTGTAACTATAGTTCTTGCTTTAGGTGTTCAAAGAATGATAAAGCAAAATGCCATTATCAGAAAATTACCTTCTGTAGAAACTCTAGGCTCTGTGAATATTATATGCTCTGATAAAACTGGTACATTAACTCAAAATAAGATGACAGTAGTTAAATACTTTGCAGATAATAAACTAAATGAAGTTAAAGAATTTAACATAAATAATAAAGTTGAAAAACTTTTACTTGAAAACATAGTTCTTTGTAATGATGCTACTTCTACCGCTTCATCAAAAACTGGAGATCCAACAGAAATAGCACTTTTAGATATGGGTAACATATTTAATGTATTTAAAGAAGAGCTAGATAAAACTCATAAAAGAGTTGATGAAATACCTTTTGATTCTGATAGAAAACTAATGACTACAGTAAACTCTTATGAAGATAAATTTTATGTAATGACAAAAGGTGCCACTGATAATCTTCTTAATATATGTACTTCTGCTTATATTAATGGAGAAACTGTGCCTATGACTGAAGAAATTAGAAACAATTTCTTAAAGGTTGCTACAACTATGTCAGATGATGCTTTAAGGGTTTTAGGTTCAGCCTTTAAAATCGTTAATTCTACCCATGTTGAAGTTGATGAGTTAGAAAGGGATTTAACCTTCATTGGTCTTATTGGTATGATAGACCCTCCTAGACTAGAGGTTAAAGACTCTATAGAAATTTGTAAAACTTCTGGTATAAAAACTATAATGATTACTGGTGACCACAAAAATACAGCCTTTGCCATTGCTAAGGAACTATCTATAGCAGAAGATATAAACCAAGTAGCTAGTGGTGCTGACATAGATAACTTAACTGATGAAGAACTTGCAAGTAGATGTGAAAATCTAAGAGTTTTTGCTCGAGTATCTCCTGAGCATAAGGTTAGAATAGTTAAAGCCTTTAAATCTAAAGGAAATATTGTATCAATGACTGGCGACGGAGTTAATGATGCTCCATCCTTAAAGGCCGCTGATATTGGTGTAGCTATGGGTATCACAGGTACTGATGTTGCTAAAGGTGCCTCTGACATGGTATTAACAGATGATAACTTTTCTACCATAGTATCAGCTATTGAAGAAGGTAGGAATATATTTAATAACATAAAAAAATCTGTAATATTCTTAATTTCTTGTAATGCTGGTGAGATTGTTACTCTATTCTTTGGTATTCTCTTTGGATGGGCTGCACCACTTAATGCAACTCATATATTATGGGTTAATCTTATAACAGACTCCTTCCCAGCTCTTGCCCTTGGTGTAGACCCTGGTGATAAGGATGTTATGAAACATAAACCAAGAAATCCTAAGGATAGTTTATTTAAGGGTTCTTTATTTACTCTTTTATTTAATGGTGTGTTAATTGGTATATTAACCCTTATAGGTTTCGTTTATGGAGTTAACAAATATGGAGCTGATGGAGTTACTCTTGCTAATATAGCTAATAATCCTGAAGCTTTAATGCATGCTCAAACAATAGCCTTTGTAGTTCTTAGTGGAACTCAACTAATTCATGCTTTAAATATGAGGAGTTCTGATAAATCCATATTTAAGATTGGTTTATTCTCAAATATGTATCTAATATATGCAATGATTGTTGGTATATCATTACAAATGGCAGTTATTTATATACCACCTATTGCTAGAATGTTCAATGTTATACCTCTAACTTTAGCAGATTGGGGACTTGTTATTGTTCTAAGCTTAATACCTTTAGTTATAAATGAAATAATTAAACTATTTATCAAAGATAAATAAAAAAAGACAAATTTCAATAAAATAACAAGTAACTCATAAAGGACTGTATTAACGCCTTTTATGAGTTACTTTTAAATTATAATACATTTTAATTACTTCTTCACTTATATACAAATTTATACAATAAGAAGAGATTTATGACGTAAATTTGTTGTTACTTTTTATATTTTATTATTGTATTCATACATATTATGTTATAAAATATAATTAATTACTGAAAATGCATTTTAAATATATACCAATATTCAACTTGTATTGACATATAAACAATACTTTTTAAAAAGCAACTGTTAATTATATACTTTTTTAAGATACATTGTGCATTAAAATAATTCTCAATTTTATCTTGTTCATAATTGTAAAGCTTAATATAAATTTTAAAAGGAGTGAATTTTATGAAAACTAAACTTACTAAAGGTATAGTATTTTTATGTGCACTAACTTTAACTGCTTTTATCGGAATTTCATTATATGATATAGGTGAAGAATCTGGTCCAAAAGGACAAGGGCCTATGTCTATACAAATTTACAACTTATAATTATTAACAGATTAATTACTTACACTATTAAATTTTAGCTATATCTATAATAAAACTTTATTATAGATATAGCTAAGAATACTAATGGTACAATAGGTGAAACAGTAAATTTAATACATATACTGGAACTAATTATGCATTGCCTTTACATATAATTACCTATAAAATATAATTGATTGCATCTATTTAACTAAGGAGGTGAAGAATTTGGATTTCTTAAGTCCTGGAAAAAGATTAAAAGCTCTTAGACAACAACTAAATATCAAGCAAGTAGAACTAGAAGAAATCGGTGTTTCTAGAAATTATATTAGCATGGTTGAAAGCGATAAAAGAAATCTTACTGGAGTAACCTTAGCAAATTATCTTAAGTTTATGCAAAACAAAGCTGATGAGCTTGAAACTAATGTAAATTTAGATGTAAATTATCTACTTCTTCCTGAAAAAGAAGAAGCACGAAACTATTGTAATATGAAATTAGATTCAACCTCAAGTCACAAAAATTTAGAAGAAGTTATAAAAATAGGTGAAAAATACAAATTAGAAGACATCCTTTTAAAATCTTACTTATTAAAGGGAAATCTACTATATGATGAAAATTCATATAATACTGCCTTTATATATTACTATAAAATACTAGAAATTTATAATGATAATAAAGATAATAGTAATAAATCTTTTGCATATATTAAGCTTTCTAAATGCAAGATTATGACTCTATCCTATGAAGAAGCTCTCACATATTTATTTAAAGCCTATTCTTATTGTAAAGAGTTTAATGACTATACTAATCTTAGAAATTGTTTATATAATATAGCTCTTGTATATAAAAAATTAGGTGAATATGATAATGCTCTTATATATATAGATGAGTTGCTAAATATATGTGATTGTGATACTAATATAAACTTGTATATAATTAGCATTATCTTAAAGTGTAATTGTTATCTTAAGAAAAAAGATTACCACCTTGCCTTAACTATATATTTTGATATTCTAAATAACTTTAGTGAAAATATTGGAGTTCATTTAGGATTGATTTATAATAACATAGGATGTATTTATTATGAATTAAATGAAATAAACAAATCTATTGACTATTTTAATAGATCAATTAGCTTTAGAAAAGTACATGATATTAAAAATTTGAATTGTAGTATTATAGATATGTCTTCTGCATATGTAAAAGAAAATTCATATGATAAAGCCATAGAACTATTATATGAAGGTATAGCTTTATCTGAGAAATATTGTGATACAGAGTTTTTAATAAGAGGCTACTCTATATTGGAAGATATTTATATAAAATTAAATGATAATAATAAACTTGAAGAAATATATCTTATATTAATAAAAATTTTTAAAGATGCAGATTTAGCTAATATTTTAAATATATATATTAAACTATCTTTACTCTATATTGAAATGGAAAAATATGATAACTCTAAAGAAATTCTATACGAAGCTAAAAATTTAAAACCATCTTTTAAAAAGTGATTCAAAATATTGAATCACTTTTTTATTTAAAATACGTATCCTTTTACAAATATATAAATTATTATAAATTTCTCTAACTTTCATGTTCAAAAAATGACATAATGATGATAATATAGGATTTATAGTTACAACAACTTTCTATATAGTTAATTCTATCATATTTTTTTATTTATATATAAAATTTTCACATGTTTTTATGATATACATAGAATTTCAGTCTAAATAATTTCATTTCATTTATATTATCCAAATGTTGCACTAATTGTTAAGTTACTATAGACTAATATATATGAATATAATTTAATTTGCTTAAATATGAGTAAAAGGATTTTTATTTTACTTGAATAAGGGGATGAATGATTTGATATTAAGTGAAGAAACTAAAGCTAGAACTTATTGCACGGATAAACTTAGGTTAAATTTAACTGCTGATGAACTTGATGAGGTAATTCATATTGGAGAACTTAATAAGTTGATAGATATACTTCCTTCTCTGTATATTAAAAAGGGTAATCTCTTATATGATAAAAATCTATTTAATGAAGCTTTTATATGCTATTCTAAGACCCTAGACTTATATAATGCTATTCCTACCAAAGATGATGATATGATATTTATATATAATAAATTAGCTAAGTGTAAAATCAAAACCCTTTGTTATGAAGAAGCCTTAGCATATCTATGTACATGCCATTCTTTTAGCTTAGAAAATAAGGATAAAAATAATTATTATAATTGTACCTATAATATAGCTTTAACCTATAAAAAGTTAAATGATTTTGATAATTCTATTCTTTATATAGATAAATTATTAGATAACATTGATATTAGTAAAAATTTAACCGAATATATGGACGGGACAATTTTAAAAGCTAACTGTTATCTTAGTAAAAATTCTAACTTTGAAGCTATAACTCTGTATAAGAAACTTCTTCATTGTTTTGGAAATAAATTAGGAATACATAAAGGATATATCTATAATAATTTAGCATTAGCCTATTCAAATGAAAATAATATTCATACAGCCCTAGAATATTTTAATAAGGCCTTAAACTTTAAGGCTTCCCATAATAAGCCTAGTCTTGACATTACCTTAATGTATATGGCTAAGTTATATATGAAAATCGATTCTAATAAAGAGGCTATATCTAAAATTAAAGATGGATTAAATCTGGCTAAAGAATATTCTCACAGTGAAGCTTTACTACTAGGATATAATCTTTTAGAACAAATATATAGGGAACTAAATGATATTGAAGAACTTAGAATTCTCTATTCTGAAATGATAGAAAACTTTAAAGATGTTGATCCTAATATAACTATGGAGATATACTCAAAACTTTCTAACCTTTTGCCTGATGGTATTGGATATAATAAGTTAGACACTATTTTCCGAGTAAATAATATATAAATTAAGACGAAATAAGAGGATTGGAAGTTCCAATCTTTTTATTCCGTCTTAATTCATCTATAAGATTCGTATATTTCTAAAGTATTACCTTTTAAAATAAATAAAATAAAATCATCTTTATTATCTTTATCCATATAAAAATATTTAGCTTCTTTGCTTAGTTTTTCTAGTACTTTTTCAGGATTGCCATCAGATCTACTAATTTCCTTATGATTTATTTTATCTCTATCTTCCAATAGCATAACACCATCATAGGATATTTTAAAAGGTATCTCCTCATAGTTAAACCACTGAAAAGAATTATTTAATTTCTCTAAGTCTTCTTCATCATGGTAAATTACTTCATTAATTTCATCTCCATCACCGCCAAAACCCCCTCTAGTACTTCCTATGAGAGTTAGTTTATCTGGTTTAGGTAATTTTATGTTCCAATTGGCTTCTATGCATTCTGTATAGGTTGGAAATATTATAGGTCTTACTATAATATAAGTTAATAGTAAAATTATCGTAACTACAATCCCTAATATTGTAGCTAAAACTTTCTTATTCATTACTCCTCCTTATATTCCAATATATCACCAGGTTGACAATCCAAGGCCTTACATATAGCTTCTAATGTAGTAAATCTTATTGCCTTAGCCTTATTATTTTTTAAAATAGATAAGTTAGCCATGGTTATGCCAACTTTTTCTGAAAGTTCAGTAGCACTCATCTTTCTCTTAGCCATCATTACATCTACGTTAACAATTATCAATTAATCCACCTTCCTTATATAGTAAGATCATTTTCTTCTTGTAGTTCAATTCCATTATTTATAAGCTCTCTTACTACTGAAGAAATGATAAATACCATCATGGTAGCAAAAGTTATAACCATACAAATTAAATTTTTATATAAGAATATTGTTCCTGCTAAATAAGTAACAAAAGCTATGAATGAGCATATACTTATCACCTTTAGCGACTTTATACTCTCTTTACAAAAAGGACTTCCTTTTAATAGCTTTCCACTTAATTTCATTACTGAAATAAGTATTAATAAAAATGGTATATAAGTTATATATAAGAATATTTTTATTCCTCCGCCTATATCTAACCCAGCAGTAGATATATTACTAAGATACCAATTTACTATATTAGGTAATGTTGCTCCAGCTATTATAGTTATAACTACGGATAAAACTGATACAATATATAGTATCTTTCTAAATAACATATTTTTCAAATTTATCACCTCTAACCAAAGCTTATCACAAGAGGCTTTTTACGTCAATAAATATTTATTGTTATTCAATAAATATAATATTACTTAAAAAGCTACCTCAAAATAATTCTGAGATAGCTTTTACTTTATTTATATTTTTTATTTTAACCTAGTACCATTTTCATCTTGATCTATAAGTCCTTTTTTCATCAGTGCCCCTAAAGATCTCTTAAAGGCATTCTTGCTAGCCTTAAAATACTTTTTTATATCGTCTGGACTAGACTTATCATTAAATCTCATTGAACCTTGGTTCTTCTTTAAGTAGCTAAGAATAACCTCCTCTAATTCTCCCATTTCCTCAAGACGAGGTTTTCTTGTGGTGATTTGAATTTTACCATCATCAAAGTATTTCTTTACTCTAGCCTTTATTTTATCACCAATGGAAATGTCGTCATAACATTCACTTTTTAATATAATCCCTCTGAATGTATTATCTATAGCTACAACTAAATTTCCATTAGAATGTTTTCCATAAACTACGCCTTCTACCTCTTCTCCAACATTATAATGAGTAGTATCATGTAAGTATCTATCTACTCTAGTTGTTGCAGCTATTCTGTTGGTTTTATCTACATATAGATAAAATAAATATTTTTTGTCTACTTCTAATTCAAAGGGTGCTTCCCTAAATGGTACTAATACATCCCTTTCTATACCTATGCTAATAAAGTATCCTATTCCAGTCTTATCTACTACTTTTAAGTAAGCTAACTCTCCTACTTGAGCTTCTACTGGCTTCATAGTAGCTATAGGTCTATCCTTAGAGTCTCGATATACAAATACATCTACATCATCCTCTACGTCTATTTCACCTACTATATTTCCCTTTGGTATTAGTATGTCTTCAGAAGTTGTCTTTCCCTCTGCATCTAAATAATATCCAAATTCACAACTTCTTGATACTTTAAGAGTATTAATTTTTCCTAATTCTATCATTTATTTTCTCCTATCCACTTTTAAAACTTCGCTTATATTTATAATTGACTCCAATCAATATATTTATTAAGCTTATCTACAAATTTTATTAAATATTTCTCTTCTAATTCTGTAAATGTGTTAAATTCATAACTATCTATATCTAGTACTCCATAAACCACATCATCTTTTATTATTGGAATTACTATTTCAGAATTTGATGCCGAATCACAGGCAATGTGTCCTGGAAAATCATGAACATTATCTATTCTTTGAATTTTCTTAGTTTCTACTGCTGTTCCACATACGCCTTTTCCTATAGCTATTCTATTACAAGCTGGTAAACCTTGAAATGGTCCTAAAACTAGCTCTTCATTTTTTACAAAGTAAAATCCACTCCAATTTAATTTAGCAAAAATAGCATATATAATGGCAGATGCATTAGAAATATTTGCATATATGTCTTTTTCCGAACTTAACTGGCCTTCTAAGAGGATTAACATGTATTTATATTTTTCTTCTGTAGTCATTTTTTTTATTACATCTAACTTTATCAAAATTATCTCTCCTAGCATAATTTTATTATTTAAAACTGCATAAAATTCAAATTGATTATTATAAGGCTAACTTATATTGTTTCAATAGAATTATTTTACTCTTGAATTTCTTTATGCTCTCTTCCCATATTAACATAATGCTCAGCTGAAGACTTTATAGATTTAATTTCTTCTTCTGTTAACTCCCTTACCACCTTAGCTGGGCTTCCTATACATAATACTCCGCTTGGGATTATTTTATTTTGAGTTACAAGGCTCCCTGCTCCTATAATTGTATTATCTCCAATTTCAGCTCCATTTAGTATTATTGATCCCATTCCTACTAACACATTATTTCCGACATTACACCCATGAATTATGCAGTTATGACCTATGGTAACATTATCTCCTATCCTAGTAGATATTCCAAAATCATTATGTACTGTAGAATTTTCTTGAATGTTAGTATTTTTTCCTATAATGGTGGTATCCATATCACTTCTAATTACCACGCTATACCATACATTAGTATTTTCTCCTATAGTTACATCCCCTATTACCGTCGCATTTTCTGCTATAAAACATGTATCATCTATAATTGGTATATTTCCTTTAATTGCTTTTATCATTTTACATCCATCCTTTATACTTGATATTATCCTAATCTTATTTTAAACTTCTTAATTCCTAAAACTATATGAACACAATAATAATTATTAGCTTTTTATATAAGGTAATGATACCATAATTTAAAAGTCTAATGTGTAATAATTTATTTTTTCCTATTATTCATCACCTAATTGCTGAATTATGTATTTATTTTTCCAAATGTATTATGAAATTATATTAGTTTGTAATAATTTTTATAACTTTGTCATAAAATTTTATTAGTTAATCAGTTGAAGTGGTTAGGGTACTGAAATCTACTTAATTTAAGGCTATTTTCAGGTGTGAACAAGCACAGTTTAATGGAAATTTCAATAGTTGTATGAAAAAAAATTATATAATATAATACAACATATAGTGCAAAAGCACATTTCGGACACAATATATAGTATATGAAGTATTTAGGGGGTGACTTGCTAATCATAACAGTGTGATTAGCTTTTATAATGAAGAGTATTAACAATATAATAAAAAGATACTACACAAAAGAGTTAGAGACTAATAAAAATTTGACAGTATACGATTTATTCCAGTGGAAAAAAGTTGACGTAATTTTAAAAGACTATAAAAAAGGTACCGTTCTCGTAGATATGAAGGACTTAGAATTCCCAATTCACTATTCACAAAATGCTTGTGATATAATTGCTTCTAAATATTTTAAAAGAGCCTTAGTACCTAATGAAGTAGGTTATGAAAATAGTCTTAAAATGGTGGCACATAGATTAGTTAATTTTTGGTGTGAATCTCTAAAGGATGAAGGTTTAATAACTAATGATGAGGAGTTTACAATACTTTATGATGAATTAGTTTATTGCTTCTTAAATCAAATGTATGCACCAAACTCACCTCAATGGTTTAATACTGGATTAAAGCTTTCTTATGATATAGCTGGTGAACATCAAGGTCATTTTTATTATGATGAGAACTTAAAAAAAGTTGTTAAAAGTGTAGATAACTATACTAGAACTCAAGCTTCTGCTTGCTTTATTTTATCTATACAAGATAAACTTTTAGGACCTCATTCAATTTCTGAGCAATATGTAACAGAAACTAAACTATTTAAGGGTGGTTCTGGATGTGGAACTAACTATTCAACTCTTAGAGCTAAAGACGAAAAGCTTTCTGCTGGTGGAATTTCTTCAGGTGTTATGAGCTTTTTAAAGGGCTTTGATAGAAATGCCGGAACAATAAAATCTGGTGGTACTACAAGACGTGCAGCTAAAATGGTTTGCCTTGATATAGATCACCCAGAAATTAGAGAATTTATAAATTGGAAGGCTAGAGAAGAAGATAAAGTTCGTGCTTTAGGCAAAATGGGCTACGACGCTTCCTTCGAAGGTGAAGCCTATGAAACTGTATCCGGTCAAAACGGTAATAACTCTATAAGATTCAGCGATGAATTTATGAAAAAAGTTGAGAATCTATCTGAAAACCCAGATGAAGTAATAACTTTAAGGGGAAGAATAGATGAAAAAATTAATAAGGATGTTAAAGTGAGTGAGCTATGGGACGAATTCAACTTAGCTTCATGGCAATGTGCTGACCCAGCACCTCAATTTGATGACACCTTCAACGCTTGGCATACATGTCCTGGTGGTGAAGATGGAGACTTTGGTGCAAAGCATAATAGATTAAATTCTACTAACCCATGTGGTGAATATGCTTTCTTAGATGATACATCTTGTAACTTAGCTTCAATTAATATATATAAGTTCTACAACAAGGATAGTAAAGTATTTGATTTAGATGGATATGTTCATATGGTATCTTTACTACAACTTATGCTTGAATCTTCTGTTCACTGGGGTCAATTCCCAACAGAAGATATTGCAAGAAAAACATATATGTTTAGAACAACAGGTCTTGGAATTGCAAACCTAGCTTCTCTTCTTATGGTAATGGGTTATGCTTACGATTCAGAAGAAGCTAGACAATTAACTGCTTCCCTAATAGGAGTGCTTACTGGAGCTTCTTACGTTACTTCTGCCCTTATGGCTGAAAAAGTAGGACCATTCGAAAAATATGACATTAATAAAGATGCTATGCTTAGAGTAATAAGAAATCATGGAAGGGTTGCAGGAGCGCTAGATAGTGAATACGAAGACCTTCACTATAGCCCTGTGGAAGTTAATCATGAAATTCTTAAGGCAGAAGGTAATACTGAGCTATCTGAACTATTAAAAACTCTTTGGCAAGAAGCTATAGAGTATGGTGAAAAATTTGGATATAGAAATGCTCAAGTATCTGTAATAGCTCCAACTGGAACAATTTCCTTTGCTATGGATTGTGGTGCTACTTCTATTGAGCCATACTTCTCCCACTTTGTTTATAAAAAGTTATCCGGTGGTGGATTTATGACTATAGTAAATCCAATTATAGAAGATGCCCTTGATAACCTTGGATATTCACAAGATGAAATTAAAGACATAGTAGATTATATTCTTAGAAAAGAAATGGTTAATGAAAATGGATATGAGTATGAAAAAATTATAGATGGTAAGATTGAAGGAGCTCCTCATCTTAAAGAAGAACATCTTCACATTTTTGATACAGCAAACAAATGTGGAAGTGGTGAGAGATATATTAAGCCTATGGGACACGTTCTAATGATGGCTGCCATCACCCCTCTTATATCTGGTTCAGTTTCTAAGACTGTAAACCTACCTAAAACAGCTACTGTAGATGACTTTAAAAAGGTTGTCCTTGATTCTTGGAACCTTGGGGTAAAAGGAATATCTCTTTATAGAGATGGATGCAAAGCTAGTCAACCTTTAAATACAGTTTTAGAAGAAGAAAATGATGCAGATTTAGAAAAATTAACTTATGAAGCGCTTTTATCTAAAGCTAAAGAACTACAAAAGCAGACTACTTCATCTACAGTATTTACTCGTGAAAAACCAATGGGTATTAGATTTGGAACTACTCATCCTGCTCAAATAGATGATGTTAAAATATATACTACAGTTAATAGAAGAACAAATGGAGAAATTTCTGAAATTTATATAACTACGGATAGAGAAGGAACTATAATAACTGGACTCTTAAATTCTCTTTCTAAATCTATTTCTGTAATGCTACAATATCATGTTCCTGCAGCAGATATTGCTAAAATGCTCAGAGGACAAAAATATGAACCTTATGGCTTTGTACAAAAACATCCTTACATTAAGCATGTTAGCTCCATCTCTGACTTAATCAGTAAGGTTATAGATATTGAACTTGGTGACTATTCTCGTTGCCAAATCAAACCTAACCCTGAGGATATGGTAAAACCAACAATTCAGCATAATGAAGTGTCTACTACTTCTATTGACTATGGGAAACCAGCAATAAAAGGTGAGCGTATTTACTCCGAGGTTTGTTCAAACTGTTCAAGTACAAACTTAGTGAGAAATGGTACATGTAAGGTTTGTCAAGATTGTGGAACAACCACTGGATGTAGCTAAAATTATACATGATAACTAAAGGCCAGGCAAATTATTGCCTGGCTTTTCCTTGGTTTATATACTACACTATTTACTTGACTTAAGTAATGAATTCACTTGTTCTGTCCAATATCCTACAAATTCTGCCATGGCCCATTCTGCCATAACTATCTCCTCATCACCATTTAAAGAAATAGTTAACTCTGGTGATTCACTGATTTTTCCATCTTCTATTTTATATCCATATAAACTTGATTTCGTCTTTATTATAGTCATATTTTTATTAGGGGAGGATAATGCATCCTCCGCTGATGGAACCTGATTTTTGATTCCTTGCCATGATGTAAATAGCCTATCATACCTAGCTACATTCTTAGATACTTTTAAAGGAATATTTATATTATTTTCAATACTTTCATCCTTTTTACTATTAACAGTATAAATTTGCCATCTCCCTTGATTTCTTTTTATAGAAACATCCGTAAATTTATTTATATCTTCTATATGAAGTCCTTGTGCTTCATTATTAAATTTAGTTATATTTTTCTGTTCACTAATATTTCCTAAGGACACTGCTCCTTTACCTTCCATATTCATAGTATCAATTAAATATGTCCCTAATTTTTCAGCCCTATGACCTTCTCCCTCTTCATGAACTTTAATACTTATATAATCATTTCCTATAAAATTTATCTCTTTAGATACATTTATATTTGGTTCTTTATTTACCTTTAGATCAGCTTGCTTTTCAGATGGATTGCCACTTAAAAATACAAATTCTATATTATCCTTATAATTGTTTTCAATATATTCTCTATGAATTGAAACCTTAAAAAATCCATTTTTACGTGGTAAAAGCAGGAATGGAACCTCTTTACTATATATTTTTTTACCATCATAGGCTATCCAAAGAGTTTTATATGTAAAACCTTCATCAGTTTTATCTTTAATGCCTATTAATACTCCATTACTAATTTTCTCACTATCTGCTGTTTCATCTACACCAGTTTTTTCATTGATATTCTCCATGGGGTTATCATCTATTTTTTCAAGATAAAGTAAAACATCGTCCTGTATTACTAATATACCTTTATCTATAACAATAACTTCCTTTAAATATGTATTTTTAGATGATATGGTTACAACTTCTACTTCCTTAGTATCTTTTAAATAATCAGGTATAAAGCCTATAGTATTATAAATGTATTGTTCACCATTTACTACTTTAGCTTTATAAGTTATATTCTTGTATGCCTTATCAAACATAAATACTTCTTCATTACCAAAACTAACTTTGCTGTCTAATAAATTACAATTAAATACTTCCTCTTCTGTAATTCCCACATAATTTTTAACTTGCCATTGTCCCTTTAAAATAGAATCATTATTCGGTTTCTTTACTTCTATGTTAAATTTATTACAACCAGTAAGAATAAGTGCTAACATAAAAGTTATCAGTATTCTTATTAATCTTTTCATCTAATATCTCCTCTAGGTAACATTATAATAACCTCTGTACCCTTTTGTAATTCACTATCTATCTTCAAAAGTCCACCATGCTGAGTTATAATTTCTTCACATATAGAGAGACCTATCCCATTGCTTGCATTTATGTTTCTTCCCTTATAAAATTTTTCTTTAACATGAGGTAGTTCATCTTTAGAAATTCCATAGCCATAATCTTTAATTGATATAGTTAAATATTTTTCATCTTCTGCTAGTTTAACTATTATTTTAGAATTATTAGCTGAAAACTTTATAGCATTATCTAAAATATTTATTAAAACCTGTTTCATTCTATTTTTATCAACTTCTATAGGTTTAACCTGTAGATCTTCAAATATGACCTCTATTCCTCTAGACAGTAGTTTAGGTTCTAATTGTCTTAATATATCTTGAGTAAACTCACCTATACTTATCACTTCTTTTCTTAAAGTGATTTTACCTGAAATTAACTTTGAAAAGTCTAATAATTCTTCTACTAGATAAGTTAATCTTTCAACCTCTGACTCTATAATTTTAAGGCCTTCTCTTACTTCTTCTTTATCTTCTAAATCTGAGGACTCTAACACAATGGCCCAGCCCTTAATAGAAGTTAGAGGTGTTCTAAGTTCATGGGATACAGATGAAATAAATTCATTCTTTAGTCTTTCATTTTTTAGTATCTCCTCAGACATATAGTTTAGAGTATCAGCTAAACTTCCTATCTCATCCTTAGAGTAATTTGGTATACTCTCTTTAAAGTTACCCTTAGCCATCTTTTCTGCTCCCACAGAAACTAGTTTTAAAGGCTTCATTATACTATTAGAAATAAATAAACTTATAGTAGAAGAAATAGAAATTACTAGTATACCTAATAAAATTATTATAAACAATATCTCCCTTATGCTTTTATCTATATCTTTAGTAGAGGCGCTAAATCTCAATATTCCATCTACATCTCTATCAAAAGAAAGTGGATATGCTACACAAATAATCTTTTCATTATTATTTTCGTTTTGATATATATTAGCTTCCCCTTCAGTATTACCACTAGCTGCTGCTTTAACTTCTCTAGTTAGTATTCTGTCCTTTGAAATATAACCTGAAGAATCCATCATAACATTACCTTCTAAGTCTATTATTTGAACTCTACAATCCGTATTACTCCAAAATGTATCATTATCATTAAATATATTATCTTTTACAGTATTGGAGGACAAGTATGTATTATAAAAATCTGATGATATCTTAATTTGGCCATATATAGTATCCTCTAGATTGCTATAGTAATATCCTTTGATAGCTATGTAAACCATAACTTGAACTATAAATATGGTTATAGCTATTACAATTATATTACTGCTAGAAATCTTAGTTTTTAAGGATTTCACTTAATCTTCCCTCCACTTATATCCTGTTCCCCAAACAGTTTCAATATATTTAGGTTTAGATGAGTTATCTTCAATCTTACTTCTAATACGTCTTATATTTACATCAATAATTTTGTTTTCTCCTATGTAATTATAGCCCCACACCATATCTAGAAGTTCATCTCTACTAAAAGCCTTGTTGGGATTTTCCATAAACATTTTTATAAGCATATATTCTTTAGGGGTTAATTCTATCTCTACTCCACTTTTGTATAGTACCTTACTATCCAAATCTATTTTAAAAACTCCAGATATAATTTCTCTACTCTTAAGACTATTTCCTAGTTCCATTCTTCTAAGTAAAGATTTAATAATAGCTATAAGCTCTAATGGGTTGAAGGGCTTTATAATATAGTGATCTGCACCAAACTCTAATCCCATAATTTTATCCCCATCTTGCGCTCTAGCAGTAAGCATTATTATTCCCATTTGTGGATAACTTTTCTTTAAAATTTCACATACTTTATATCCATCAATTCCAGGAAGCATTATATCAAGTATTACAATATCAGGGCTCTCTTTTGCAACTTCTTCAATACCAAGTTCTCCTGTTTCTGCTTCTACTACCTGAAAGCCCTCTCTCTTAAGGCTTATTTTTACAAACTTTCTTATATGTTCTTCATCTTCAATTAATAATATTTTCTTCATTATATTCACCTCTAATGTACAAAAGCACCAATAGTAAAATAAATTAACATCGGTGCTTCTTGTTTGTAATTCTTATTTTCTCTTTAACTATTCTTCCTTATCATTACTTTCTTCATACTCTTCTACATCTACAATAGTAGAATCACTATAGTCTATATAAGATTCTGAATCTGGAGTCACATTGGCACTATGGCTACCTTGTGGTCTTCCATTCTCATTAGAAGAATAAAATTCATTAGTTTCCTTTTTCACCTTATATTTTAAGTACATTATACTAAGGGTTATTATAATTACAATCCCTAAAATAAGCCATAAGATTCCTTTGAATACAATTCCTAAAACTCCAAAAATCAATGGAGAAAATATAAATAACAGTATACATACAAATATAACTTTTATTAATGTTTTCATCTCAACACTATTCATAAATTCTAATTCCTTTCTATATGTATCAATTAATTAATTAATTAATATACTATCTGACTTTAAAATTATTATCTATTTTAAAAGTAAATTTAAAAGCCCCCATTTACATTTAGTATTTCCCCTGTGATGTAGCTACTATCCTTACTGGCTAAAAATACTGCAGCTCTTCCCACTTCTAATACACTTCCAAATCTCCCCATGGGTATTTCCTCTGTTAATTCTACTCTTTCTTCCTCTTTCATCCACATGTTCATCTTAGTTTCGATAACACCTGGTGCTATGGCATTTACTCTTATATTACTTAATGCTAGTTCCTTAGCTAAGGCCTTTGTAAAGGAATTTATAGCTCCCTTTGATGCAGAATATAAAACTTCGCAGGCAGCTCCTTCACCTCCCCAAACTGATGATATATTAATAATGCTACCTTCTTTTCTTGAAATCATATGATTAACTACAGAGTTTGTAGTATTAAATACTGACTTAAAATTTACAGACATAATTTTATCAAAATCTTCTTCAGTGTCATCCATAAATAGTCCTATTTTAGAAATAGCTGCATTGTTTACTAATACATCCACTCTGCCCAATTTCTCTAGAGTATATTCTATTAATTCCTTAGAAAAGTTGTAATTACTTACATCTCCTTTAAATAAAGTACAATAGTTTCCCATGGAACTAATTTCATTTAAAGTCTCCCTTGCACTTTCATCATCGTTAAAATAGTTTAGTACTAATATTGCTCCTTCTTTAGCAAATTCTAAGGCTATTCCCTTACCTATACCTCTTGTTCCTCCTGTAATTACTACCACTTTTCCCTTTAACTTCATTTTCATACCTCTTAAAACTTCTTTAATTCCCATTGTAGTTATTTTAACATTTGTTTTTTTATAGCACTAGTTATATGTACTGAAAATAAATTAATTTAAATAAATGTTAATATATTTTACATTTACTTTAATTAGTTCATTTATTAACTATAAAATTAATTTATTTCTTGTATTTTTTATTATATTTAAATATAAATCCTCTTTATTATTATATCATAATATGGTATGATAATCATGATTTAATAGTAAAGGGGGGTCTTTTTCATGGCTTATAAAATAGTAGATACTTGCATCTCTTGTGGTGCTTGCGAATCTGAATGTCCAGTTAGCTGCATAAGTGCAGGAGATGGATTATACGTTATCGATGCTGATTCTTGTATCGAATGTGGTGCTTGTGCTAGCGTTTGCCCAGTTGGTGCTCCAGTTCAAGACTAATTAAAATAAAAAATAGATGTACNNGTACATCTATTTTTTATTTTAACTTTTTATTTTAATTTACTTATAGCATTAGTATCTCTAATAAATATTAACCCATCAAAGGTATCTATAGGCTTTAATTTCATATAATAATCTTCTTCATACCCATTATAAAAAATAATGTTATGCATTAGTATTGAAGACGATAATATTTTTTTAACATCCTTATCCTGCGCTGAAGATTTAAAATCTATGAAACTATTTGATATTTGTGTAAGGTTAAATATATTAGAAAACATTTGAGGATTTCCTTCTTCTATATTATAGATTTCATATTCACTACCTACACCACTACTGTCTATAGGATACGCTCCAAAACTCCCCTGATGAAATTCTAATGCTAATGAATAATACTTATCTTTATACATCTCCTTTAAATTATACCCCATGGTTTTATAATCCTTAGAAATATTGCTTATATGTTGATTTCCACTCCAAAGAACTATTTTATCATTTCTATTTTTACTCTCACGGTCTAGAATCCATTTAATATTATCAGCTAATAATTTCCCTTCCATATTCAAAGCTTCTTTAATGTTATGCTCTGGTCCACTGTATATGGCTAATTCTATGCTTTTCAAGATAGTCTGAAGATATTTCGAAGCCTCTTCATATTTCTCTTCTGAGGTGCTTTTTATAAATTTCTCTTTATTTTCATTAAATATATCAACTAGAATTTCAACCTTTTCTTGTTCTTTTCTTAACTCACTTGTAGGTATATTTCTAACGGGTCTTCCTCTTACTTCATCTAATTCACCATCAAACTTATTGTATAGCTCTTCATCAATATCTCTTAAGTAATCTATTACAAAATTTGAACTATCTTCAGCATCAGTAACTTGAATACCGTAAAATTTAATTTTTTCTTTATGATTAGGATCTTCATTATACTTTTTCATCCATTCTATTAACTCCAAAGACTCCGCCGTTGACCATGAATAACCTCCATTTATCTTTGTTTGTCTTACTATATTTTCAGCATTTCCTTCCCCATTCAATATATAATTATTAATTAATTCAGTTCTTCCAAAATCCACATCCATAGCAAAGGTTCTATACCCCATTTCCTCTACTAAAAATTCCAGCATACGATGCTTAATTTGGAAAAACTCTTTTGTTCCATAGGTTGCCCCACCTAAGGCTATAATTTGTTTATCCTTAAATATATCCTTAAATTCCTTTAAATCTTCAAAGCCATTGCCAACCTCCACAGTGTTTAAAGGAACTAATTTTTCTTTTATAATTTTAGCTTCCTCATTAGGACTAAGTTTTCCCCCAAATAATCCTACACATACTAGTCCGAGAATTATTATAACTGAAATTATTAATAATACCTTATTTCCTCTTTTCATCTTCATATACCCCCTAAATACCTATTTTCACCATTAACTCAACGTTTTTAGTTTATGGTTACATATATATTGTAACAAATTATAGAAATATTTCAATATTTACCTAAGTTTTTTTAACGCAATTGTAGACTTAAAAAAAGCTCTGGAAAAATTGAGTCCTATACATTAGTATTATCAATAATTAATTTATTCCACTTTAAAATAAGTTCTGGAAAATAGATTTAGACGGATTTTTTATATAAAATATTTTTGAAATAAAACTTGGAATTTTATATACTAATTATAGTTTAAATACATTGTACATTTATAATAGCATACTACTATTTCAAATAAAAAAATCATCATAATTAATAGGTGATTATCTATCAGTTTTATTTATTTTCACTATTACATAAAATGTTATCTATATATTCGTCTACATATTTTCTATCTCTTAAATTTGCATATTTTAAAATTTTAGATTTCTTTAAAACCTTATTTTCACAATTTAATAACTCTATTGCAAAATCAACTCTTTTAATGTGATAGTCTCTAATAGTCTCTTGATTCTCTTCGACTAATTTTTTAGTTCTAGGTATTTTATCTAGACATTTTATCAATGGGTAATTAACTTTCTTGCTAAAATAAGATATTGTTAATCGAGGTCTATCTATGACTTTATACTGTTTAATATCTTGCAATATATCATAAATACAATTTAATAATTTTGCATCTTTTTCTTCCCAATTAATTCTATTTATATTCTTTCTAAGACACTGTTTTCTATTTATTGCCTTAGGAAGAATCGACTCTAAAAACTGTCTGTCATATCTATATAGCCACGTGTACTCCTTCATTAAATTGCTATATACATTACTTCTGTTAGCATTAGGATTATTATTTATATATTCTATTATATGCTTTTTATAATTATTTTTTAAATTATCTTTTCTTCTAATCTTATATGTTCCTATTTCTTCAGTTTTCATACGCGAATTTAAATAATCAAAAACTCCTAGCTGTTTTGCATATTTTCCAATTGTTTTTCTATCACATTCCATTACTGATGCTAATCCGCTAATATTATAAATTTGTTTTAATATATTTCTTCGCAATTCTTCTTTCCATACATCTCCATATTCTTTAACTGTACGCTTAATAAATTTATCATTTTCTTCTTTATCAGGCCCTAACCTAGTATATGTATAGTTACATAAATCACATTTAAAGATACCTAAAGGAATTCCTGGTTTACTTCTACTTGATATCATATAATTGCTAATAACATCCTTTTTATAATGTTGGCACATGGGATTTAAACATGGCCATGGTCCCAAATTGAACGGATGATAGCCTATATCTTCATACTCATAAAAATTTTTAAAACTTCCAAATAAGAATCTTATAAATAAGATATGCCTTATTGGGTGCGTAACTTTAGATGCTTTAGCTACCCATTTAACCCAACTTATGTTTTCATCTATATCTGACTCCAATATTTTTAGAAAGTCTTTGCCATAAAAATTAATAATATCATTTTCTAATTGTTCTGATTTCAAAATTCCTCTAGCAGTAATATATCCTTTTCTACTTAACATAGATTCATATTTTAATATTGTATTCTCTAAATTCATGCTTTCATTACTTAATTTAAAAATGAATTGAATGTCATTAGCTAAATTCCTAAACTGAAACAATAGATTTTTATCAATATATATTTCAATATATTGAACATTATTACCATTTATATCATATATATCTAAATAATTGTCTTTCTCATCATATTTAACTTGATATAGCATTTTATTATGTACTCCGCACATTTTATTACCTGGAACTTGATGCATAGTATGAAAATACTTTTCTCCATACTTTTCATAATCTTCATTTAAACAATCTAAACAAACTTTGGGAATATCACTTTTACAAATACCACCTGCCATTTCACCGATTCTCATATATATTGATACTGCATTTCCATTAATCATATCATTTTTTAGTTTATCAATTCTTTTACTTTGTAAAAATGGTCTGTATAATGGAAACAGTGAATGATTATTAATAAAGTAGTCTGGTTCATAATTATAGTTTATATTATTACATAAATACTTTAAATAAGATGGAAATGTATTTATATTTATTTTGCCTATGTTTTTACCTAGCAATTCATGCATAGATGTCCTTATGTTATGGTTCATACTATATTTATGATACCTAACATATATACTGTACATTATTTCATCTGGATATGGATCGGTAAAGAAGTATAACATTTTCTCACCTCAACTTAATGCTATAATTTCCTAATATACTCATATATTTTACTTTCTACCTGTTTTGAATACCCCTTCTTAAGCCCTGCCTTTCGTTCTATTTTACATTTTGAAAAGCTTACTCTTTCATTCATATACATATTACATAAATTATCCACTCTACGAATCTGAAACTCTTCTATTGTCTCAGTGATATTTTCGATATATTCTTTAGTCAATGGTAATCTATCAATATATCTGAATAACAATGGTTCTTTTCCTATTTTCCTTCCTAAATAAGATTTTGTAATTCTTCTTAAATTTTTACCATTTAAAATTTCGCTATACGCTTTCTTAATTTCTATTAATATTTCATTATCTCTTTTAATCCAATCAACTTTCCTACTAGGCTCTATTACTTTTTTATTTTTACAAGCTGGTAAATGATTATATAACCAATCTTTATCACGTCTATAAAGCCATATATATTGTTTACTCATAATGTTTCTAATTTGAGTTCTCGTAAATTCTGGATTTTCTATTGTAATATTTATAATGTCATTTTTATATGCTATTTCCTTTTTAGTTTCTAAATCTACTGTTTTATCATCCTTAACATCATTATCTACATTCTTTTCTTTAGTTTTATATACCATACCTAATTCTTTTGCATATTTAAGTACCGTTTTAGAGTCACATCCCATTACTCTTCCTATCTTTCGAATTTTAAATCCGTTCTTTAACAAGAGTTCTCTTAACTTATTTTTTCATGCATATCCATAATCTTTAATATAACCAATCCTGTACCGATCTTCCTGTGTTTTATCTTCTCCACTTCTAGAATATATAAAGCCACATGAACATTTAAATGTCCCAATTGGACATTTACTTTTATAATCATACTTAATATCACAACATTCTATTATATCCTGTTTATAATGGTCTGCTATCTTATTCAAACATGGCCATTTTGCCTCACCAAATGGTAAATTGTATCTATCATCAATTTTCATATTGAAAAACTCTTCAATACTATCGCACAAGAATAATATAAATAATATATTCCTTAATGGATGTATTATCTCCCTAGGTTTCCTTGCTATATTACTTAGCCATGTATAATCAGTCCAATGATAAATATTACTCTCTAGTTTATCTAATAAATTATCCCCGTAATACCTCTTAAATGATTTATATAGTTCCTCCTGATTAATTGAACCACTATAATTTATTAACCCTTTTCTTCGTAAAATATATTTATATATTTTATTTACACCTGAATTATTCATAGAAAAA
>NZ_DJBA01000018.1:0-82019 GCF_002435615.1 Clostridium sp. UBA5988
ATATTATTGACAACTTCCGATAGCATTAAATGTAGAACTTATAACAGTCTTTAAGGCTAATACTGCATTAGACGTACTCACTTTTACCTGCTCCCACATCTTTACCATGAATTCTTTAATAGCATCCCAGTTTTTATATAAAAGCACTCCCACTGCAATTAATCCTGTTATTACTGCTATTACAATAGCAACGGGTCCAGTTAATGCACCAAGTACAGCTCCAAAGGCCGCTGATACACCACCAGCTGCTGCAATTGCTCCTGACACAGTGCTTACTATTGAAAATAGAGTTCCTATAATTGTAACTACCTTACCTATTATTAAAATTATAGGGCCTACAGCAGCTACAATTAAACCAATCTTTACAATCTGCTCTTGTTGCTCTTTTGATAGCCCTTGAAATTTATCCATCAAAGGTTTTATTACAGCTATAAGTTTTTCAAGAATAGGTATTAGTATTTGTCCAAACTGAATTCCTATCTGCTGAGCCTGTTCCTTCATAGCTCTTATCTTATTAGTAGGACTATCCATAGTTCTTGCTAGGTCTCCTTGGGCATTTTTTGTAGCATCTAAAATTGCCCCATACCTTGCTTGAACCTTCTGTGCTTCTGTTAGCTGTTCCCCCTGCTTTGCAATTCCATTAGAATAGGCATAGGTCTTAATGGTATTATCATTAACTAAAATACCTAAAGCTTTAAGTGGCTCTGCTTCACCAGAAATACCTGACTTTAATTTTTCAAAGGCCTCTTCAGGCTTAAGGTTATAAAAAGATGCCATATCATAAGAAAGCTGAGTTAATCCTTCTGACATTTTCAAAGATTCTTCTGATGCAAGCCCCATGGATGTAAGCATAGAATTATAAGTTGCTACATTCTTTCTTACATTAAAAGCATTGAGACTTAAGGCTTTTGAAGTTTCTTCTGACCACTTTCTAGCATCACCAGCCATTGTACCCATGGCCACCTCGAATAGATTCTCTGACTCTTCTGCATCCATAGCCATTTTAGTTGCAGCTGTTCCTATTCCTACAAGAGGAAGTGTAACCGCTGTAGTGAGTTTCTTGCCCGCTGAAGACATTTTGTCTCCCACAGCTTTCATCTTTTCTCCTGCTTTATCCATACTTTCAGATAGCTTATACCAAGCAGAACTTTTTTCTTTAAGTTCCTTTGTGGTACTTTTCAGTTCATTTTCCATTTTATTAAGTTCAGCTACTGCATAATTAAGCTTTATCTTAAGATTTTCAGTTGCCTTTGTATCAGCACCTTTTTTCTCTACACTTTCCTGGTAACTTTTATTTAACGCTGAAACTTTATCCTTTTGAATTTCTATTTGTTTATTTAAAGTATCTGATTTAAGTTTTAATCCTTCAGTGGATTTACCAAAGTCACCAAGCTTAGAACTAGCCACAGCAAATTCACTTTGAACTAACTTTAAACCTCTTTGGATCTTTGCAACACCATCTTGAAATCCTCTATCATCAAGACCTATTCTAGCTATAACAGTACTTGAATTTGCTGCCATTACACTCACCTCCTCTAGAAAATAATATTATCTATATAATCAAGCTCCTCTTCTTCTTCAATTCCATTTGCCCTTTTATATACATTGAAAAGAGCTTGTAACTTCTTAGGTGTACTTCTCCAAAACTGCTCTTCTGTCATTTTTAATAGGTTTGTTCCTAAATAGAAAAGCCACTCCCAATCCCAGCCTTCTTGATTGGTGTGGCTTTCTATTCCCCCATATTCTCTGTTACTTCTGGCATCGCTATCACCAATGCTTCATTAATAGCAGTACCTAATCTCTCCATATCACTTAAAGTAAGCATTCTACCTACATCTTTAAGAGTAACACCTTCATCCTCAGCCTTAATTGCTGAATAAATAAGTGCTCTTATGGCTTTAATCTTTCTATTTTCTAAATCCTCAAAGGCTTTGTTAATATCCCCATAAACCTCTTCTAGCTCACAGAAGGTGTTCATATCAAATTTAAGTTCATACTCTTTATTGCTTAGCTGAAACTTTATTCCTTTATTTTTAAGTTCTGATGCTTTCAATTTATCAACTCCTATCTAAACTTTGGCCAAGAAAAAACAGGGATGCTTATTTCCCTGCTAATTAAAAATACTTTAATGTTGATACATTAATATAAATACTGTTCTTAACATGTATCAAAATAATTACCTAAGCTTTTGTATCTCTATAACTAAAATAAGGACCACACCATCCAGTTTCGTGTGTTTTTACATAAGTCCAGTTAAATTCTTTGTCTACAACATAAACATCAAATTCATTCAACAAATCATTTGCATTCAAGTTAGCTGCCTCTTCAACAATAAAAACATCATCTGTATGTTGGTAAAAAATATAACAAGAATTTTTCCGTTCATTATTAAAAGCCGTTTCCGCTACTTGCTCTTTCAAACAAACTCTTCTTTCGAAGCTGAATACATGCCATAAATATCCACAAAAACCATCGTCATCATACATAAAAATTTCTTTCTTTTCATTATTACTTAAATGATTTGCAAAAACGTCTTCCCATTGCTTTCGTAAAAAGGTCCCCCATTTAGGAACTTCAATTACTTTAATACTTTTATTTTTAAAAATCTCATTTATCCGAATAGTAAGTTCCATATCTTCACCAGCCTTTGGATTAACTCAATAATAAGTTGGAATTCGCAAATTTAAAAAACAACTTTTTCTTTTACCCATTTTTCAATAAGTTCACTTCTTTTGTTGATTACTTCCACAATGTGCCTTAGAAAGTCAGTGTATTCTAATTCATTAAATTTAAGAAAGTCTTCAATTTTGATGTTGCTGTACTTGTTATTTATAAAATCATTTAAATAGAAATTCTTATACTTGAGAAATGTATTGAAAAAATTATTTGAGTATTCTTTAATTTCATCTTTATTAAAGTAAATATCTGGAATGTCATAACATTGACTTTTACCTCTATGTTCATTTCCTCCCGGCCATATAGGTATAATATTCCCCACTTTAAAATAAACTTCAATAAACTCATTTAATTCAGCGAGTTCATTTAACTTATCATAATCACAATAATGCTCTTTAATAAATTTATAACTGTAAGCAAGCTGACGGTTATTGGTTCTTATTTTTGGTTTTATTTGTAATCCACAACATTCAACTTTATCTTTATGAAATACATTTACTCCTATAACATAGACTCCAAGAAAAGAATATAAGACATCAGTATATCCCCATTCTAATTTATCTGCATATTCCTTATGATACTGTTCTAAAGAAAATTTCTTGTGTATCATTTTTTCTACAAGATTTATTTCCTCCATCTATTCAGCCTCCTCTACAACTTCAGATTTGTACATTTTATTAATAATAAACAACTCGATAAAATACTATTTATATTATAGTTAGATGAATAATCATTACTTCACTACATTCTACAACTGTGTACTAACTATATTATAATACAAATACTTCTTTGCATAAATTAATTTCATATAATTATTTATGGAGTTATTATAGGCTCATCAGGAACTTCAGTAAACCATCCACTAATAATTGTTTCATCTACACCTTGATTATCCTCATCACAAATAAATCTATAGTTACCATCAGATTCCCTTGAGAAGAATTTCCCCTTAAGCTTTGCACTCTGAGCCTTTGGCTTTTCTGCTTCAGTGTCATACTCATCTGTTGCAAGTTCAAACTTTCCTTTAAGTAGCCACACAAATCTATACTTACCACTATTCTTCTTTGACTTAAAACCTAAAGCTATAGTTGGCGGTATGTCATCCTTATTTTCTATAAGCACGCCTTTTACAACCTTTGACCCCTGAAGTGTTGCTCTACTTGTAAGTGATAATTGATTGACTTCTATTTCAACATCTATACCTTCAAATGCTGTTATTATATCTTCTACTGCATCATCAGAATATATATTATCTGAATTTGACTTTGGCGAAAGCTTAGCACTTATTGCCCTTTCAAGTTTTATTGGTGTGTCATAAGTTGTTCCTGTGGCATCATCTGTTTTTAATATTGCAACATGAATATCCTTAAGTCCTACTTGTCTAGCCATTTATATCACTCTCCCTTTCTTCTAAATAATAAAATTTAAGACCTTTATGATAGATTTTTGTTTCTTCTTCATAAAGGTCTATTTCATTTAATCTTTTAAATCCTACCTTAAGCAAAAGTTCTTTTACATTTTTAACTATAGCTGTATAATCATCCTTTGACCAAATATCTACCTGAATATAGTGTGCTGTTAAGCTTTCCTCATCATCCTCATATTCTTCTCCTGAAACTAAATATTCATGAAAAGTGATATAGGTTTTAGCTTTGCCACTATACCTTTGAAAGGATACTGGAATCTTAAGTGGCGTTAATGCATCTAATAATATTTTACTTATCATTCCTCAATACCTCTTTGTAATTCTTCCTTAATAGTGTCATTTATTTCTCTCTTATTTTCGAGGACTGATTTCTCTGCCCAGTGCTGTGCTGATATTTTACTTGTACCCCATTCAGTAAACTTACTGTAAAAGAACTCTGAGTTATCACCTTTATTAGGTCCAACTTTAATAAAATCCACACCATTATCCTTTTGTATTTCTGACACTTGTATATTTTCAGCCATGTGCCTTTTAGTTTCTTCAGATTTTGGTGCTCGTGTTTCCATGGTTGACTTTACAAGTTCTCCTGCTTTATCTAATGCTTTCTTTTTAATAACTTCACCTTTTTCTCCTAACTTATTAACTCTATCAATAAGTTCTTCCATACCCTCAAGTTCCAGTTTAGCCATCCTCCTCCACCTCCACAGCTTTTATTTCAATGTACTTATTTACATATTTCATGTTATCTATGAAGGTTATGTTATACTGCTTATTCCTAAATAAAATTATCATAGATTCATCTATATCTTCCACATACCTTATTAAGAACTTTACAGTTTTCTCTCCTTTTATTGCTGCAGTTTGATAATATTCCCTACCTGATAAATTAGAAACTGCTGACCATACTGTTTTATAATTCTGCCATGTTTGAATTTCAAACCCATTTTCATTAACTGCTGTGATTAACTTTTGAAAAGTAATTCTATGCCTTAAGTCTCCTATTTCCATAGTATCACCAACTTTCTCTTCTATGAGAAAATAAAAGTCTTGTCATTGTTTCTATAACTGATTTTACATCAAAGGTTTCACGTTGTTCGTACATATTTACTACTGCATATAATATCGCTTGTTTTACTAACTCAGGTACAACTTCATATTCTGTAAGCTCAAATCTAAGTATTTCTTCACATAATTCCTGTGATGTTAAAATAAATTTAGTCATGAGTGTATTTTCCTCATCACCATCTACTCTTAAATATAATTTAACTTCTTCAAGCGTTAGAACCACACACTCACCTCCTATATTTTTTTCTATACTTTGTGTTGTAATACTTTAATTGCTTCAGGAAGTATTAGCTTTCCATCAACTCTTTGAGTTGCCATAAATCCAACTTGACCTGTTGCTGCGTATAATTCATTCAACCTCTTAAAAGCTCTACCTTGACGATCTGCAACCCAATAGTATGAGAAATCACCAAACGCAATACTCTTCGCTGCTGATGCAATAGTAGGAACATATGCAGAAGTCTTTACTGGTCTATTTAAAATAGTATCAGGAGTTCCAGCTGTGATAGATGGTTGCCATATATATTGACCATTTCCATCTTTAAGTTTTCTTATTGCCTTTACTGTTGCATCGTTCATTACAAACACAGAATTTTTTCTGTAAGGAGATTTTAAGCTATAGAACAAGTCCATAATCTCATCTAGTGTAATAGCTGTTGCACTTGCAGCAGTAACTCCAAGCTGAGCTCCACCGGTAGCGTTAAAAATACCAGTAGGTTTTCCTGTTCCGTCACCAATGAAGAAAGCCTCTTCTTCCTTTGCACCAATACGTCTTGCAAATTCTTTTGCTATATAACTCTCTAAATTAAAAACACTATCATTAAGAAGTTCCTCAGAAACCTTAATCATAGTGGCAAGTTTATATGCTCCTATAGACACTTGTCCAAACGAATCATCTGATTCTGTTATGATACCCTCTTCGTCAACCCAAGATGCTGTTCCTTTTCCAGCAACTACAGGTATCTTCTTGTCTCCAGAAGATGTAGTAATTATATTAGCAAGTTGTCTAAATATATTTTGTTCTTCTAAGCTTTCAATTAATATCTTTTCAAACTCATCTGGTGCAAGGAATCCACCTTCACTATCTGTACCAATTTGCAAAGCATTATTAATCTCAAAGCCATTCTTGTTTCTCATAGCATTCCAAAAAGCTTTCACATATTCATTTGATGCCCTTCCTGTCTTTTCTTCATGAATATTAGCATTAGGATTATTTCTAATTGCACTAGAAGTTGCCTTTGATAGCTCTAAATCTAAAGCTGCTTGCCTTTCAAGTCTATCTATTTCCTTTCCTAAATTTACAACATCAGCTTCCATCTTCTCATAATTTTCAGTATCCTCCGCTGATAATAATCCATTGTCATTTCTTTTGCTATCTAAGAAAGCTTTTGTGCTATCCCATAGTTTTGCTCTTTTTTCTCTAAGCTCTAATATTTTACTCATATACATTCCTCCATTATTTTATTAGATTTAATCTCTTATAAAGATTTTCAATTTGAATTCCATTTGGTTCGTTTTTCTTTTTATTAGGCAATTTATTTAAAAGTGAGTTAGTGATTGACATATTGCTAAAAGATGTTCCCTCACTTTCCGGAGAATCTGTACGGTTTTCAGAAAATAGGATTTTATCAGCAAAGCCAAGTTCAACAGCTTTTTTAGCATTAAACCAAGTTTCATTGTCCATAAAATTAGCTAATTTTTCTCTTGAAAGCCCTGTTTTTATCTCATAAGCATTTATAATACTTTCTTTAACTTCACTAAGCATTGTAACTGCTTTTCCCATCTCCACAGCATCACCAAAAGCAATAGTCATTGGATTATGAATCATAATTAGTCCAGTTGGTGATATCAGTACTTCTTCACCTGCCATAGCAATAACTGAAGCTGCACTAGCCGCTATTCCATCAATTTTCACTGTAACTTTTCCTTTATAGTCCATCAGCATATTATAAATTTGACTTGCTGCAAATACACATCCACCTGGAGAGTTGATCCAAACTATAATGTCCCCATCTCCTGAATACAGTTCTTGTTTAAATAGTTTTGGGGTAACTTCATCTCCATACCAGGTTTCATCCGATATTTCTCCATTAAGAAAAATAGTTCTGCTATCATCATTGTTAAGCCAATTCCAAAACTTCCGTTTCATCTACTTCACCTCCAATAATATTTAACTTTGCATACTCTCCAAAATAAAAAGAAGCCACTCGATTATATGCATGAGCAGCTTCAATATCAATAATAAATGATTGACCATTTTCTAATGTGCATTTCGTATAATCATCGTTTACCTCTATTTTCAAGTTTGACATCACCTCCATTATTTTTATTTGCAAATGCACCTGCATCAGCAAGCTTTGTCATGTTTCCATTAATTAAATATAAATCTCCACCAAGCTCCTCTGGTATCCTATTAAGGTTTTCAAGTTCCCGTATATCATTACTTGATAACCAACCATTCTGCCTTCCAACTGCATACCCATTCATTCTGCTTTGATAGTCTCCTCTAAGTAATCCATCTACATTGAATTTAACAAAATACTGTTTCTTTTCACTTTCAGTAAACAAGGCTCTTTTAATAGCTTGCTCCCATCTAACCACCCAAGGATCAAGTGTGTACATAACAAACTCAAGTGATTGCTGTTCAATATTTGAAAAACTTGATTTATCTAAATCTCCAATCATATGTGGTGGGATTCTAAATATTCTAGCTATCTCATTTAATTGAAACTTTCTTGTTTGTAAAAACTGTGCTTGTTCTGGTGGAATACCTATACTTTGAAACTTCATTCCCTCTTCTAAAACTGCAACTCTATGTGCATTTTTAGTTCCTTGGTATACACTATTCCAACTTTCTCTAACCCTAGCTGGATCCTTCACTATTCCTGGATGTTCAAGAACTCCTCCTGGATTTGCTCCATTTGCAAAGAAACTAGCTCCATATTCTTCAGTTGCTATTGCCATACCTATTGCATTTTTAGCCATAGCTATTGGTGAATAACCAATTAATCCATCAAATCCAAGACCAGGAATGTGCAAAACTTCATCACTCCTAAGAGTGTAATCCTGTCCTTCTTTGCAATAAACGTAGTACATTTCACCGTTATCAGTTCTTTGCACAGCCATTTTATCTGGCATTAACGGATATAAAGCCATCACATTGCCTCTTCCATCACGAACTATTTGTGCATAACCATTTCCCCATAATAAAAGATGACCCATCAGTGTTTCTCTAAACACAAATGAGGTCATCTCAGGGTTTGGTTCATCTGCTAAGAGATGATATATTTGATGGTCTGTGGCTTTCGCCTTCCCAGTTTCTGTGTATCTATAAGTATGAAGTGGCAATGAAGCTATTGTTTCAGCAAGTATTCTAACACAAGCATAAATTGCAGTAGTTTGCATTGCTGTTTTTTCATTTACAGTTTTTCCACTTGTAGTACTACCAAAGAAGAAACTATAAGTACTACCCCAAAAACTATTCTTAGGACCTGCTCTAGGCTCCCAAATTCTTGATATTATTGGTATTTTCATTATGGTCACCTCCTAAAACGGATATAAAAAAAACCCTGAAATTATTATCAGAGCTTATAATTCATTATTATTTAAATTTAGGCTTCATCTCTACCTAAAAGTACTTTCCCACCAACAAAAACTACTGCTGCGAGCAATACGCTACCAACTCCTAGTAGGGTTTTTTTTGTCATGTCACCAAGAAATATCTTATTTTCCGTATCTTTTTCATACTCTCTATCCCCACATTGCATAATTAAATTTATATAATATTGCTTTTCTTCAAAGCTAAGATTTTCTTGATTTAGTTGATTTTCAAGTATTCTACGAATATCTTTAAAGGCATTATGAACATTGTTTTGACTTTCTTTATTTGCATCAATCGTATTATTATATGTTTCTTCAAGTGTATCAAGCACATCTTTTGCGAATTCTTTAAATTGAGGAAATTGATCAATAATTTTCATCATTACTTCTTTATCAATATTAGGCATCATTGCAACAAACTTTAACATTTTATCTCTAGATAAGTTTTTCCATGAATCTATTTCAAGTGCATCCAGTAATTGTTTTTCATTTTTATACTCCATACTAATAATCCTCCCCAATTCTCACTTATGGAATATATTATAAATTTATATTTAATACTGGTCAAGGACATTTCAAATATAGGCATAAAAAAGCACCTCTTGTTAGGTGCTTCTTGGTTTCATGATGCTAAATTATTACCAAAAGAAAATTCATTAAGGGTTTCTTTTAAATCTTCTATAAAATCACTTTGCTGTTCTAGATAATTACAATAACTAAAATCATCTATGTTGCTTTGCTTTATTAATAAATTTTCTATAGTAACAAGAAGATTGTATAAAAGGTTATAATTATTAAATATGTATCTAATAAATATAATTTTCCCATAATGAGTTGTAAAATTTCTTTTCTTTCTAAAGTCAAGTAAAGCTTCTTTTTCACTACCATCTATTATATTTTTATTTTTTATAATCTTGACGACTTGGTCATAATTTTTAAAGCTAGCCCCATTCTTGCTTTTAGTGCTTATACGATTCCAGCAATCTAAAGCATATGAAATTCTATGGTATAAATCGTTTGAAAAACCAAAAATTGAATATGCTATTTTTGTAACTTCAAGCTCATAATTTGAATTATAATTAATTATTCCCATAGCAATGGCATTATTATAGTAATATGAGTTACTATAAATCAACGTCATACTATTAAACTGATTAACATAACTATTAACCAATCCATAAATATTATTTTTCATCCATACTATATTAGCAATATTTTCTTCTACTGTAACTGGTTTATAATACATATATACCCCTCCCTTTTTAATCTTTCAGACTTACATAAAATCTATCTTGATACTCTAATATAGATTTCTTAATTTCATCCCAAATTTGTACTATATTTGTTTCTTTATCTACTACAAAAACCTTACCATATGATCTTGCTGTATCATATTTTAATTGATTAAAGTTAGAAACAAATTGTTCTACGTAAGTATCTTCATGATTATTATCTGTACATAAACTCACCAAATCTTCATAGTATACCTTATCCTGTTCACTTTGTAATTTTAAAAAAGCTCTTATTATTTTATATGGGACTTGTTCTTTGTTAAGAGACCATTTTTGTATTTTATTAATTGCTTTTAAAAAATACTTATTTTCTTCATCTCTTTTTATTATACCGTTAGTATCACCCTCATCTTGATATCGTTTTGAAACCTCATCAAAAGTGTTAGCAACATAGTTTCCCATCATACGTTCTATAACTTGTATATCCCACTCTTTCTTAATCTTCAAAGCCGTATAAAACATTTCTTTAACATACTCATCAATCCTTAATTCTATCTTTGCACTACCGCATAATATTCTTACTTTTAAACCGTCCACTTCATCTTGCTTTATTGTATTACTAGGTTCAATTTCACCTTGACAACGCTTTGAAACCTCATCAAAAACATTAGAAATATAATTACACATCATTCTCTGTATAACCTCTTTAGCACTTTGTTTTTTAATTCCTAATGCTATATCGAACATCTCTTTAACATCAAAATCAATACTTAATTCAATATTGGGTTTTCTTTCTTTCGAGTTTTCCATCTCAACACCTCCTATATTAAGTATTATATCATTTATTTTTAGTATCGCAAGCATTTTTAGTATTTATTTACTCATTGAGTATGTTTAGTACTAAATATACTCAATGAAGTCTAGAGTGCCATATATACTTATAAAATTAAAATTCCTCTATCATCATAAACACTTCCACAACTGCCTTGATTCCTAATTGCTCTATCTAATGCCATTATTAAAGCTACAGCACCATCAATTTTCTCTGTACTTTTCTCTTTATCAGGCTTAATATTTCCTGCTGGATCAGTTTTTACATATATGTTATCCATCATCCACCTAAGCACTAGATTTCCTCCATGTGCTATTTTCTTCTCAAGGGTTAGTTTCATTAATTCCTTAGAAGATGGTGACATATCTTTATACCCTTGTCCAAATGGAACTACTGTAAATCCCATTCCTTCAAGGTTCTGTACCATCTGAACTGCTCCCCAACGGTCAAAAGCTATTTCTTTAATATTATATTTAGTATGAAGTTCCTCTATAAACATTTCTATAAATCCATAGTGGACCACATTACCTTCTGTGGTTTTTATAAATCCTTGTTTCTCCCATACATCATAAGGTACATGATCTCTTCTTACTCTAAGCTTTAGATTATCCTCTGGTATCCAAAAGTAAGGAATTACTATATATCTTTCATCTGGTGTTCTTGGAGGGAAAACTAAAACAAAAGCAGTAATGTCGGTGGTACTTGAAAGATCAAGTCCTCCATAACATTCTCTGCCTCTTAAAGAATCCATATCTATTTTAAAATCACACTCGTCCCAATTATCCATCTGCATCCAACGAGTGGATTGTTTTACCCATTGATTTAATCTTAACTGTCTAAATATATTTTCTTCAGCTGGATTTTCCTTTGCACTATTATAAGCATTTCTAACTTTCTCAATATCTATTGTATGCCCAAGTGATGGATTGGCTTTATACCAGTTCTTTTCATCCCCCCAATCAGCATTATCATCTATACCATATATAACTGGATAAAAGGTTTTATCTATCTTTCTACCTTCAATTATGTCCTGGGCCTTTTGGTGCTGCTCAAAGCATATGGAATTTCTATCTGTACCAGCTGTAGTAATTAGAAAAAATAATGGCTGTAGTCTTGCATCTCCTGAACCTTTAGTCATTACATCAAATAACTCTCTATTGGGTTGTGCATGGAGTTCATCGAAAATAACTGAATGTACATTAAGACCGTGTTTTGTATAGGCCTCAGCTGAAAGAACCTGGTAAAAGCTATTTGTAGGTTTATATACCAGTCTTTTCATTGACATTATAGGCTTAATTCTTTTTTTAAGTGCTGGGCATTGCTCCACCATTTCAACTGCAACATCAAATACTATAGAAGCTTGCTGCCTATCAGAAGCACAACCATAAACCTCTGCTCCCCATTCATTATCTCCGCAAGTCATAAGTAGTGCTACTGCTGCTGCAAGTTCTGATTTTCCATTCTTTTTTGGAATTTCAATATACGCAGTATTATACTGACGATACCCATTATCTTTAACATATCCAAATATATCTTTGATAATTTTATCTTGCCAAGGAAGTAAATCGAAAGGAACACCTCTCCACTGACCTTTTGTATGCTTTAAGCAATTAATGAAATTTACAGCTCTCTGTGCTTTTGCTTCATCATACATTATTTCATCTCACCCCTTAGCATCATTTCCATAGGATCTAAACAATCATTAGAACCTTTATCTGCAACAATTCTACTTCTTGAAGAAGGTGTAAGTCCAAACTGCTCACAAAACTTAATCATAATCTTAAGATAAGTTTGGGCAATAGATACCTGTGGCACTTGCTGCCAATAACCACTTGGTGTTTTTACAATTGTTCCATGCTTTGATATAAATTCTTCTGCTTCTTTCCAACGTGCATAAGCTTCACAATACCCTGCAAAAGCTGCCATATCAACTTCTGTTAATACTCCAAGTTCCTCAAGCTGCTTAGCAACTCTTCTCCACTCCTTTTTAGCTTCAGCATCAAGCCAAGTAGGACATTTTGGTGCTTTCTTTTTAGGCTTTGGTTCAAATTCATTAAGTGCTCTTTTTCCTGGATTACCTTCAAGTTCTTTTACTGCAGTAGGTTTTGGTTTTCTTCCTCTTTGTGCCATAGGTTTCACCTCCCATCTTTAAAATTTATCACAAGAAAAGAGCATACCTTATTTAGTACGCTCTTTTAAAATACTTATTATTTAATACACCTATCTATAATTTGGGCTAGTTTAATATATTCATCACTCCAACCACTATCAATTGCTATCTCTTGTAAATCACCAGTAGGTGCAAACAAAAGTGAAATTTCCTTTTTACATGATAAATCATTACTTTTAAGTTTAGCTATATATACATCTAAATCACTAATTAATTGTTTTTCACTTTCACATGTTGAATAACTTAAATCCATTTCATAATTTACAATTATTACCTTCACCTTCTCTAAAGCTTTTATAACTTCTTTTATTTCATTCACCTACTTTATATCTAATTTACTATATTATACTACTCTATATGTTAAATTTATAGATATTTTAAGTAGGTCTTATTTACCTCGTATGCCTTTGTAATTATAATTACCCTTTTTTATTTCTTCATGGTCAGCCTTTACAGCTTTTTTATAATCCTTATCCTTCTTTTCTTTCTCTAAGCAATCCATGCAGATGCAATCAGTATTAAACATGGACATTATCTTACCTTTTTCTAGAGAACCGCAACATCTATCACAAGTTTTCTGAGTAAAAAATTTATCCATTATCTTCTCCCCTCTATTAGTTCAGATAAACATTCTGAATAGGCAATTTGTAGAAGTTTTAAATCAATGTCATTGTCCGAGTATCCTCTAGAAATTACATTGAAATAATATTCTGTAGGAGCTGCTACAATATGGGTATATTGTTTAGACATAATATAAACCATCACTGTTTTAGACTTACCTTTCACCTTAACCTGAACTTCTTTTTTTACATATAGATTAGGATATCCTTCATATATATCAAGCGCTGTTTCACAATCCTCAGTTATTTCCCATAAAACAATAGGTACTTCTTTGCTCTTACAAGGCTCAATATTTGCAACCCCTTTATACCTGCCCCTAAAGGTTAACTTATACCCTTCAAGTGTTCCTGTACCTATAATCTTAGCCTTTGGACATCTATGCCTCATTTGCTCTAGGTTCATATTAGAACCATAAGCTCCATATAATTTTATATTTTCAGTCATTTTATCATTTCTCCTTTTTATCAATTTCTTTGCCACAGGGGGCATTTCTGCCCCTTTGTAACTGTGCTTTACCTTCAGGTCTTCTAAAGGCACAATCTCCATCAAGTGCTTTCATGAGATGTTGTCTACAATTTTTAAATTCATCTCCTATAATCCCTAGTCTAAGAAGCCAACACCTAAAGGTATATTTTTCATTATCTGTATGGGTACGTTTTGCACTAGCACTCTTTTGCTTTAAGGCTTGATGGCTAATAGCTAGGCAGAAAACTATGTAACTTCTAATTTTACCTGCGTGCATGGTCCCATTGAAAAGTCTAAATTCAATTGTTCCTTTGGTAAAAGTGCTATGCAAGTTTAGTCCATGATATCTGCTTGTATGGTAATGGCGTTCTCTATTTTCAATTCCATAACCTCTATACCAAGCATCAGCAAGTTCTTTTAAAGTTTTAGGTTTTTTCTTATTAATTGTTTCTATCAAATTTTCATTAACTTTTCTGCAATATCTAACCCTTGCTGGGTATATCTCAAGACTCTTGTAAATTAAATCCTCCTTGGCAGCCATTAGATTTACTAGGTTTTTTAAAGTGTTTGGTGTATGTTCTTTTGCTCCTATGTGTATATGAATTCCACATTGCAACCTACTTTCACTAACTGCACCTGCATGCCTAAGTTGTCTTACAAGTTCTTGAAGTTTTTCGATGTCCTCATCATACCTTAGAATTGGTGTTACTAGTTCAACACTGTAACTTCTGTCTGCTGAAATTAATCTACCTTTTTCTTTTTTCATTGTTTGAATACTTGCATCACTCATTACTTTCCATGTTCTTCCGTCTGATGCTTTTATAAGGTATGTATCGTAACCATCATAAGCTCTTCCGATATTTCCTTCTAAAACCTTTGCTGTAATCTCTGCAGCTTTTTCTCTTGTAATTCCTGTCATTTCAATCTCTACTCCGATTGTTTGATTTTTCAACGTTTTCTCTCCTTTCAAAGTGTGTTTATTACCTTTTGGTAGTGTACATATTACCTCTGAAAGAAGTATATATCCAGTTATAATTGATTATTTCTATCAACTATAACTCATAATTCGAACGACAATTTTTACAACTTTAAGACGAAAGAAAAACCACCTTTTGGTGGCTTGACTTTTACTTTTCAATTGCTGTGTATCTTGGGTAGTTATAACCCTCCGAATCTACTAAAATGCTTTTCTTTGTTTTTATATTTTTAACTCTTATGCACCTTAATTCTCCCTTTTCGTTGTAACCACCACCTTCTTTTGTTATCCAAGGTTGTTCTTTAAAAAAGTCTTTTGCAAATTCTTTAAACTCCTCATCACTTAATTTAATTTCTCTTGTGACCTGGTATTCTGTTCCTTTTATCCCGTCTTCCTTTGCTTCCTTCGTAAGTTCCTTTAGTTCCTTAAGGTTTAAAACCTTTCTTCCAAATAATGCTTTCATTACTTTAACCTCCATGTGTGTTTTTTGTTATACTATATATCACTCTAAAGCACACATATAGCAAGCCATTTATTCACTTTCAGATAAACTTTTTGCTACTGCAAAAGCAACATTTACGGTTACAGCATTACCTGCCTGCTTATAAAGCTGAGCATCTGAATTCACTACTTTGGCTTTTTTAAAGAGTTCATCTGGAAAGCCTTGAAGTCTGAAGCATTCATTTGGAGTAAGCCTTCTTATTCTAAATCTAGGAGTTAAAGTTCCTTGCATACATTGAATATCCAAGGTCTGAGCAATTTTTTTACCAACCCTACCTCTTCTAGTTTCACTATTAGAAAAAGCTATATTTATACTGTCACCAACCTCAGCTTCAGCATATCCTTTTTTAGTTGCTTCTTTAATAGCAATACCATGTCTATCTTGGCTAGTTAATGTAAACATAGGCTCATCAGCATTTTTAATTCTTCTACCATTTTGCCTCTTCTCCATTCTGTCTGGTGTAAGAACTGGGTAGGCTTCAAGCACCGCACTATTCATTGCTGTTCTATTTACAATTCCACCAGTATACCTTGAAGTAATACACCTTGAGTTTTCAGTTATTTGGGTTTTGGTTGTAGATTGGTCTATAAAATAAAGACCAGTTTTAGCACCTATTCCTCCCGCATTACCAACAAGAGTTGCAGAAATACCATCAGAATCATAAACTCTATAACCTTGCATTCCACCTATAATTTGCTTAAGAGCTGCTGAGTTTTCTCTGCTGATAGGTAATATTTCTCGTCTACCTCTACTTCTAAGACTTGCGATAATGAACACACGCTCTCGGTTTTGAGGAACTCCGAAGTCTTTAGAGTTAAGCACCTGCCAGAGCGTGTCATACCCTGCTTGGTCCAGTTCAGAGAGAACGGTGGCAAAATCAAATCCATCATTAATTGACAGCAGGTTTTTAACGTTCTCAATAAGTAGAAATGTGGGTTTATCTTTTTCTTCTTTGCCTTTGATGAGGTCAATAATGCTGAAATAGATTCCACTTCTTTCTGCTCTGATTCCTCTTTGTTTTCCTGCCACTGAGATGTCTTGGCAAGGGAATCCGAAGCACCAAATATCTGCTCTTGGGACTTCTTCTGCTCTAAGCTGTGTAACATCATTTGCATACCACTCTCCTTCCGTATCAAACATTGCTTTATATGATTTAACTGCAAACTTATCTTTTTCACAAAATCCAATACATTTATGTCCAGCAAGTTCTAATCCTAATCTAAATCCACCTATTCCAGAACAAAAATCTATAAATTCCACCCCATCACCACCTATATATCATTACATCTGGCAAACTCACCGAAATAATATAATGCTGCCCTGTTATACGCTTTTGCAGCATCAACCTCATTGATAAATCTACCTAAGTGAATAGATTTATTATTGAATTTAATTCTTGCTTCCCATCTATTTGAATTTTTACGTTTAAGCACACCTTTATATTTAGAAGTACATATAACTTTAGGCTTTTTCCTATTGAACGCATTTTTTTGAATGGATGCAATTCTTAGGTTTAAACGCCTGTTATCAAGTTTATTTCCGTTTATATGATCAATTTGAACCTTGGATGATGCTCCCATAATAAATCTGTGCATGTGTACTGTTCGTGGCTCTTGCAAGATTTTTCTTCCTTTACGAACTGCATAACCAGTTGATGCACTATACGCCCATTTAAACTGTGAAATGTTTTGAAAATCTTCATCACTTACTAATACTGTTTTTCCTTGAGTAATCTTTATTTCTTTCATCTCTGACCTCTCCTTTCCATCTTTATGAGAGAATTAAAAAAGAGCACCTAATCAATCTGACTACTGCTCTTTCTTAACATCTTTATATTCTGTTTTAACACCATCTCTTAAAAGAAAAACACCTTTATCCGCGTCTACCTGCTCAATATATCTTTTAACAATAACATCTGCGTATTTTTCATCAAGTTCTATGATATAGCAAATCCTATCTGTCTGTTCACAGGCTATAAGCGTTGAGCCACTCCCGCCAAATGGATCAAGAACTATAGAATTAGTTAAACTTGAATTTGTTATTGGGTAAGCCATTAATGCAATAGGTTTTGTAGTAGGATGATATTTTGATTTTGTAGGTCTATCAAAATTCCAAGTAGTTCTTTGTTTTCTATCTCCATAAAACTTATGACCTGAAGTAGGTTTCCATCCTACAAGTACAGGTTCATGATTATATTGATAATCACAGCGACCAAGAACCGGAGAGTTTTTAATCCAAATACAAGTTTGATGACAAAAGAAACCAGCATCTTTAAAAGCTAACCTAAAGTTAACAGTTTCCCTATCAGCATGGAATACATAAATTGAACCACCATCTGCAAGACTTTCATACATACCTTTATATGCATTAAGAAGAAATTCATAAAACTTCTTATCATCCATATTATCATTTTGAATTGTTCCAGCTGTTCCTTCATAAGCAACATTGTATGGTGGATCAGTTACAACTAAATTTGCTTTCTTATCTTCCATAAGCTTTTTATAAGTCTCAAGTTTTGTACTATCACCACATATTAAACGATGCCTTCCTAGTATCCAAATATCACCTTGTTTTGTAATTGGTACTTCTGGTGGAGCTTCATCAAAGTTATCTTCTTTAACACCCTTTGGATGAAGTTCATTAAACAGAGCATCAATTTCTAGCGGCTCAAACCCTGTAAAAGAAGTATCATAATCTAAAGATTGTAAATCCATAATTAAGTCAGCAAGTAGTTCCTTATTCCATTCACCACTTATTTTATTAAGAGCAATGTTTAAAGCCTTTTCTTTAGTCTTATCAACATCAATAACTACACAATCTATTTCTTCAAATCCTAATGTCTTTAATACAGATATTCTTTGGTGACCTCCTATTACTGTCATATCTTTATTTACAATAACAGGGTCAACATATCCAAATTCATTAATACTATTTTTTATTTTCTCAAATTCACTATCTCCTGGCTTTAATTTTTTCCTTGGATTATATTCAGCAGGTATTAGTAAATCTATTTTTAACTTTTTAAACTCCATCCTCTTCCCTCCAAAATCTATCTTTTATATAACAGTTATGGCTACAATACTTACGCTTCTTATTGCCATAAACACTAAATTCTTTTCCACAATAAGGGCATACATAATGATAAATATGTTCCTTGTTTTTCTTTCTCTCAACCTCATGTTCTTTCCACCATTTTCTCCTGCATTCATCTGAGCAAAATCTTCTCATTCTACCAGTGGATTTTTGTTTTAATGGATTTTCACAATAAGCACAAAGTACATTTCTTTTTACTTTTTCTTCAACATTAAGAGCAACAACACAGGAATCACCAGAAAGGCTATTACGCTTACAAAATCCTCTAACACTATCTCTAGTTAACCCTAGAAGATTAGCAATTGCTTTATACCCCATACCTTTTAATCTCAATTCTTTTATTTTCTCTTTCTCATCCCTGGTCATATAAGCTACTCCCTTCAATAAATATTTACGCAATAAAAAAAGCAACCACAACTCTTTGCAGTTACTTAATTTTCAGTTCCTATTTTGCGATTTTTTAGTACCCCCCTTAGTTAATTCTGCGAAAATTCACACGTGACTGGGTGGCGGTCGTTGGCATGTCTTTATTTTAAGATTTGACCTCCCCCTAGCTATAACTTTCTTATTAATTCATAGAATACCCATTACTTTCAGCTAACATCTCTAGTACCTTTTTAACTCGATTTAATGCCACTACATTATCCACAATTGGATTATCTAATTTTTTTGCTATATTATATTCACTGATAGCTTTTCTTATTAATTTAATAGATGAAACTTTAGATACTAATATTAATGAATTAATATAAAGTATTCTCCATAATACATCATTAGGGTTTATTTGTATTGCATATTTAGCCGCAATCATAGAGTTAATAATAATAAAAACATTTTTATCTCCTGATAATAAATCTGCAACCCCTTTTCTATATAAAGCTTGTGCACAATATCCTAAATATATATCATTTTGTGGATTCTTCTCGAATGCATACAAATATGCTTCAGCTGCTAAATTATAGTTTTGAACTGTGAACAATCTTTCTGCAAAATCACGGTATCTACTCTCTGCCTCGCTATTAGAACTAGTACTACACACCTTTTTTATTTGCCTTATATCACTAATATTAGCATTATATCCATTATTAAAAATTTCTTCTATACTCTCTTCATCAACAATATCTTCAATATTTTTATATTTAGTGTTTGGTACATTATTAATAATATTACTTATTCTATCTTCAAATGCTAGTGACTTCTTTGCTATGCTAATATAATTATTCTCCAATATCTTATCTGTATTCCAAATATCAGAATCATAACTAATCAATTTATTACATAACTCTATACACTCTGAATATTTACCTAAACTTAAACATACCGTACTTAATATTGATTCATCTTTAGGTCTTAACCCATATTTACTTTTAGCATAAATATCATAACACTCTTGGTATTTTTCATCTATAAGCATTCCTAATGCTGCTGTACATCTTCCAGTAACAGAGTTATAATCTTCATCTTCTTTTTTTAATTCTGTAGCATTCTCTTTTGCTACTTCATTCTTTTCATGACTTTCTACATAAGTTGATTTTCTTTTTTTAAATATGTTTTTAAATAAATTACACATTACCTTACCCCACTTTATGTTATCTTAAAAAAATTATAACATATTGTCAGATATATTCATATCACCACTATGAAATCTCAACTAAAAGTCTAATATTTATATACTCCATAATTATCTTCTCTCATAGTCTTCCTATCATGACACCTTTTACACAAAGCTTGCCAATTACTTTCATCCCAAAATAAAATTTTATCTCCTCCATGAGGTTTTATATGATCTACAACTGTAGCTTTAACTAAACTCCCTTGCTCTTTACATCTAACACACAAAGGATTGATTTTTAAAAATCTTGCTCTAGATGTTCTCCACTTACTATCATAGCCACGGTCCGTAGCATTAGCTCTATCTTTTACATGAAACTTTTTATGGTCATCACAATAAAAATCTGCAGTTAGCTTTGGGCATCCTGGATGTTTACAAGGCTTTAGTGATTTCATTGGCATTTAAATCACCTCAAAAGAACAAACCACTACAACCTTCGCTCTGTAATAACTCACTATTTATTATCTCTATTATAATAATATCAGAAGCATATACTCTACTTCTATCAACTTTACTCTACTTTTTTAATATTTATATTCAACATATCTATCCTCGGTCATTGTCTTCTTATCATGACATCTCTTACAAAGTGGCTGCCAATTGCTCTCATCCCAAAACAATATCTTGTCTCCTCTATGTGGTTTAATATGATCAACAATAGTTGCTTTAGTAAGCTTACTTTTTTCCTTACATCTAACACACAAAGGATTAGCTTTTAAAAACCTATTTCTAGCTGTTCTCCATCTACTATTGTAACCTCTACTTGAAGCACTACCTCTTTCATTAACATAAAGTTTTCCATGCTCTTCACAATAATTCTCTTCCGTAAGATTAGGACAACCTGGATGCTTACAAGGCTTTCTTGATTTTCTTGGACACATTTCTCTTTCTCCTTTTCCTTTTGTCATCACAAGTTGTTCTAGCTTTAGGAACAACTGCATTCTCCTTTGCAGTAGTAACCTTCTCTACTATTTCTTCTCTCACAATGCACCTTGGAAAAATACAACAGTATAAAAGGCTGTTGCTAATTTTATTGCTCCCTATGAACTTTTTACATTTATGAATAACCATATCTATTCCTCCAAACTAAAAAGTTTCCAAGGCAATATCCTCAGAAACTATCTTTTTACCATTTGGTTTTGTACGTTAAAAAACCTCTCAGATTTCTCTAAGAGGTTTATATATTCTTCTACATTTTAAATTATAACAGATATTAAACGGACAAAATGGACAGATTTCAGTTTTTAAACTTATTTCTTTTTGCTCTCTAAAAATTCAGTAAAAGTACTGTTAGGTAGCTTCCTGTTCTTTGCAATCATATTTGCCCATATAGTATTTCCTTCATCCTCTGTAATATATTTTTTATTTAAAGCTTCTACTAAAATATCACCAGTTGTAACATGTTCTAATCCATATGCTTCTACATACTGTTTGATATCTTTCATATTATTACTAGCTAATATTCCACCTTTTGTTTTTACTAATGCAATTGCAGCAGCTTCACCTTTACCAATAACTTTGAAACCCTTATCTGGACTTCTAGTTAATTTACTATATATTTCATATTCTTCTGTATCCATATCTATCTTTGCAATTGATATATCTCCATTGTTTTTTAAATTATCGGTCATAGTCTTTAGATGTGGTATTCTAGGATGTGATAATTCTGAGTAAACCTGCTCAGGTAATACAATTTTGCCCCCATAAAGCTTTATTAAAAGATTTTGATTTCTTACCCAAAGGAAAGCAGATAAACAATCAGTATCAAAAAAGTAACTATCAGTCATTTAATTCTATACCTTCACTTCCTAGATTATAAACTATATCCGCTCTGAAGGCATCAAGCAATAGTTCCTCATACTTCCCATTTGAAATTAAATCTCTTTCCTTTAACTCTTCTACCTTTTGTACATATTCACCAATTGAAAAATACTTTTTTTCTTCTTGGGATGCTTTATATAATTTGTCATCATATCCTAATCTCATAGCTTTTTGTGAAACTGCCATTTTTAGATTATTAAATGTATTCCAATCCATATACTCATCATATACCAACCTATAAATCATAGCTTGATGACTTAATTGATAAAATTGTTCCATATTTATAACATCTTCTATAGTTAATACGTCATTATCCAGCATATTATTTTCTTCTAGATAGGATCTTAATGAATCATAAGGTGCTAATAGATATGAAGCAAACATATCTGCCTCTTTTTCACTATCAGATTTAGATTCATTAATATCCTTTTCACAAACTATGCTTCTTAATTCTTTTTCAAAAAATAAGTGATATAATTCATGTGCCGCTGTAAACCTTTGTCTTCCATAAGACATATTTGAATTTATCGCAATTATTTTACTGTTTTCCTCTCTAATACACATTCCACTTATTCTATCAGACATTGGATAAAATATTAAAGTAACACCCTTTAAATTATTAATTAATGAAAAAATATCCATAGGTGATGAAGAGTCTTCATTTAGTATCTTTCTCATTTTTAATGCATTTGAATTTAGCTCAATACTACTTTTCACTATTATCATCCTCCAGCATTAAGTTAATAAATCTAATATTAAGTGCTACTTTATTTATTGCTGCTATTGCTTCTAAATCTTCATTTTGTAAACTGTTTGAACGAAATGCAATTGACATTGGTGTATACTTCTCATCTTCACTCTCAAAATATCTTAGAGTACATCCAAATAAATTACACATTTTTTCCAATATATCTACACTTAATTTTCGTTCCCCTTTTTCAAATTTTGAGACATAACTTTGATCAATATTTAAAAAGCTTGCTATTTGCCCTTGGGTTAAATTACTACTTTCACGTAAACTTTTAAATCTTCTACTTGCTAAGTTAACATTTTCCATAATAACTCCCTCCTCTTAACTCATTATATTATAGTTTTGTCATAATTTCAATGTATTATTCACTATATATTATGACAAACCTATTAAAATGATACTATAAACTCACTTTTTATTGAGATTTTCTTAAAAATCTTTCATGCGCTTTTCTTACACTCTCTCCTGATGCATATGGACTAATACTTGCTGCTACCTGCTCCCAACTTAAGCCATTAATATATCTTAAGCTTAAAATCATTCTTATTTGACTATCATCAATACTTTCTATATACCTATTTAATCTGTTAAGTTCATAGAAACATTTTTTTAAATTTAAATCTAATAATTCTTTGAGATCTGCAATCTCTGCTGCATATTTGCCAACTTTATCTGAAATATCTGTAGCATGTGGCATACCTGTTATTCTTGAAGTGGAAGAAGTTGCAATACATTCTAACTCTGTTATTCTATCTTTCAAATGTTCAATTTCTCTGTTTAAATAATATAACTGGGATAGTTCTTGTTTAGTCATTAATTGCACCTCCACATACTAGCCTGCTGAATTAGTTAAACTTATACTCACTGCTAAAATTTTATTAAGTTTTTTACTATCTTCTTCATTTAGATGACCAAGTACATCTAAAATTTGATTCTTTGATATAGTTAATACTTGCTCTGCTAATACTGTACTATCACATTTTAAACAACAATAATTTTTAGCTTGTAATTCATGGTGTGTTGGGAGTACCTTTTTAATTTTACCTGTTATAGGCACTACTATAGTTGTAGTTGAATATTTATTACCTATGTCATTTTGAATAACTACTGCTGGTCTTATCCCCTTTTGAACAGAGCCTTGTGTTTCCCCAAAGTCAACCATTATTATACTATCTCTATAAATCTTCATTACTAACCCCTCCAACCCTCGCTTTTACTGCATTTATTAAGGCATCTTGCCCCATCTGCTTTTTCTGAAGTGCATTCATCACTTCCTCATCAATAGTTCCCTTTGAAACTATATGGTGAATGACTACCGTTTCTTTTTGTCCTTGTCTCCATAGCCTTGCATTTGCTTGTTGATAAAGTTCCAAACTCCAAGTAAGTCCAAACCAAATAACTGTTGAACCACCTGCTTGTAAATTAAGTCCATGACCAGTTGAAGCAGGATGTGCTATAGCAACTTTTATTTCTCCTTTATTCCATTTAGTTATATCATCACTACTTGATATATCAGTGGCTTCAAACCTTTCTCTTATTCTTTCTTTGTCATGCTTATAGGAATAAAATATAAGTACTGGCTTTCCATTTGCAGCTTCAATTAAATCCTCTAAAGCATCAAGTTTTTTACTGTGAATATTTTTTACTGCTTTAAATTCATCATAGACAGCACCATTTGCCATTTGTAAAAGTTTATTTGAAAGAGCTGCTGCATTTACTCCATCTATATCTCCATCACTAAAAGGAAGTAACATTTCATTTTCTAATTTTTTATAAAGTGATTTTTCTTCTTCTGACATCTCAACCTCAATTACATTATCTATCCGCTCTGGCATCTTAAGATAATCACAAGCTTTCATACTAATGCAGATATCAGAAATTCTATTATAGATTTGCGCTTCTGCTCCTTCTCTAGGTTTATAACTAAATATAACTTGTTGATTTCTTTTATCAGGTACAAAATACTGTTCTCTGTAATTTCCAATAAATCTTCCTAACCTTTCACCCATATCTAGTAAATTTATCTGACTCCACAAATCCATTAAACTATTTGGTGCTGGAGTTCCAGTAAGACCAACTATTCTTTTTACCTTGGGTCTAACTTTACGTAATGCCTTAAATCTTTTAGCAGTAGGTGACTTAAAACTTGAAAGTTCATCTATGACTACCATATCAAAATCAAATTTATATTTTTTACAAAGCCACTCTACATTCTCTCGATTTATAATATAAATATCTGCTTTTCTAACTAGAGCAGCTCTTCTTTCTTTTTCAGTACCTAATATTTTGGAAACTTTAAGTCCTTTTAAGTGATCCCATTTTTCACACTCTTTACTCCATGTATCCTGTGCTACTCTAAGTGGAGCAACTACAAGCACTTTAGAAAGCTCAAAATAATCAAATAGTAAAATCCATATGACTGTTAATGTTATAACTGTTTTCCCAAGCCCCATATCAAGCATTAATGCACAAGCTGGATTATTTATAATAAATTCTTCAGCATATTTCTGATAATCATGTGGTATGAACTTCATTTGGCATTACCTCCAATCTTATCAAGAATCTCTCCAATCTGTTCTTCCTCATCAATTACAAATACCTGAAAACCTAAGCCTCGAATCAATTTGTGTCTTGCAAGCTGAAGGGGTCTTGGCTTTTTCCCTGAAGCCTTTACCTCTACAAATCCAGCTTTCCCATCTGGCAGTAAGACCAAACGGTCGGGCATCCCATCAAATCCTGGTGACATAAATTTAGGACAGATACCTCCACGCTTTTTTACTTCCATCACTAACTTCTTTTCTATAACTTTTTCTCTCATGTTAACCTCCATCAAAAATAACGTTGTGCAGGTCTAGAATGGTCATATCCTAAACTCTTCTTATAGGATATTTTATATTTTTTGCTATAGGGACTTTTTATATATGACTATAGTAGACATACATTTTTACAATTTCTTAATTTAAGAAAAGTTTAGATTTTGACCATTAATGACCTACACATCACTGAAATTACTCTATAAAATCTGTGTTTTTAAGGCGCACCCCACTAATAAATGATCCATTTGATAATCTTTTACGATTCAGACCTGAAATCTCAAGAGCAGTATAAAAGTCTGTGGTACTTCTGGTGTATTCTCCCGTTCTTAAACAATAAGCACGATATTCTTGATAAAACTCTCCTGACTTTTGTTTATAGCTAGAATCAACTTCACAGCATTCATCAAGAAATGCTCCAAGCCAATCATTATTAGCACGATAGCTATTAATCGCATTTTCAACACATGATGGAAGCTTTAACTTAAAGTCATTTGCAATAACCTCCTTTGCACCTTCTATAATCCAAGCTAATACATAGGAGCCAGCATTTTGGACTAGGTAATCTGTATAGTTTTTAATATCACTACTACCCTCTATTTTTGCATTAAAAGGAATAACAATTAATCTACGCCATGTACCTTCATCATTTGCACCTACTCTAGGCAGATGATTAGTGTATAACACTAGTGTATGGCTTGGAACATATTTGAAGGGGTCCTTGTATTTTTTCTCTGCCATAACCTCATCTGTAGAGCAAAGTTGTTTAATGACAGAAGTATTAAGCCTCATACCTTCTTCTAGCTCTGCAGCTATTATAAGACGCTTACCTTTAAGTTCTGCCATCTCAGGCTTAACATTTCTCTTGCAACCAACGGTAAGTGCATCAGCTGACATAGAACCACTATATGTGCCAAGTACCCTTGAGATTGTGTTCCAAAAAGTAGATTTACCATTTCGTCCCTCACCATATGAAATGATGAGAGCCTCCACATATACCTTACCTATGGATGCAAGTCCTACAATCTGCTGTACATAATTAATCAGTTCCTCATCACCACAAAAGAATATATCCAGTGCATCAAGCCATAGCTTTTTGCCAGCATCTCCTGGATTAACTGAGGTTTGTTTTGTAATATAATCCTTAGCATTAGGCTCGTGCATCCCTGAAAGTCCATCTCTTAAATGGTAAGTAGCACTGGGTGTATTTAGAAGAAATTCATCCTTATCTAAATCACCTATACTGATTAAAAGCATTGGTTTTGCAGCTTGTAATGCACTTATTACATATTTCATGTCACGACGCTTCATAACAAATGCTCTATATGCTGTTGCAGATGAATAAACACGATATGCCTGTAGCTGCTCATCTTGAAGTGAGTTCTCTAACTTTTTACCCCCTGTTCTAACATCATCAGTTGATACTCCAGATGCCACAACAGCATCCATAGCTCTCTGCACTTCATCCAAAGCATCTGCAAGCTGTAAATCTAGAAACTCTTCCATTGCTCCAACTGCCTGTTGCTTAGATTCCACCCAATACTTCCCATTAAATCGAAGGAAGTCTGTGGCATCTGTGTAGCAAAGTTCATCCCCATATTCTCGAGCCAAAATTTTTGCCTGCCCTATATCTGAGAAATCTGAAGGTTTCAGGGACTCTCCTGTAAAGTCATCATTATAATCATTTGGAGCAACATACCCTTCTTGCACTTCTACCTTCTTAGCAAATTTCACAGCACTGTTCCATATAGTAGTAAGTTCCTCATCCTCCATAGGTGGGTCACACTTCTTTGCCTCTTCAAGGAAAATCTGATGTGCTTTTTCCGTAGCACCATAGCGTTTAACCACTCTTCCTGCAAAACGGGATAGTGTAGTGTTTCTTTTTCCTTCTGGAATAGAAAACATTCCTATCGTTTCAGCATCCTCTTGAGATACAGGTAGCTCTTCCTCTATAGTCTCCCATCCGTCATGCCATACAACTTCATCACAATCAGTACCAAATATAAAACGAGCTGCATCTAAGGCATTATCATCAAAGAATGGAAAAGCTTTCTGTATCCTTCTTTTTAGCTTCACATACTTCATGACATCTTTGCATGGATTAATTAAAAAATATACATGAAACCTTGGTCTTGCAGTTTTATCATCCTTTTGTTTCATATGATTACGACTTGGTGCAATGGCATAAGAAACATCTGGTAGCATTTCATCTATCTTTTCAGGAGTAATCCATTCACCCTTATTCTCTGAGTGGTCATTATCGCAATCCATGACAGCTACAACAGATTCAATAAAATTATCTGCACTACGATAGTTGTTCTTGTATTCACCACAAACATGATCAGTTTTAACTACTGCTTTTAGCTCTTCTGCAGTAGTTACCTCAACACGGTTAGGGTAGCTGCAGTTCTTAGCATTGCCTAAGCAATTTGCTGTATAAAATATTAACTTCATTGGCTCTCCTCCTCTAGAATTATCCTATCTTTTTAAGAGTTTTGAAGGCAGCATACTTCTCTGCCTTCTCCTCATTAATAGCATTTTTAATACCTCGTAAACTGTTGGCCACAGCAAACTTCTATTAACAACCACAGTTAGCTTTGATTTTTTTACTGCATTCGCTGCAATAAATAGATGTACTATATAAATCTCCCCCACCATCAGCAAATACTTCTGAAAGGTCAACATTTACTTCACATCCACAACTTGGGCAAATGCAAAATACATTTTCATCATTTATTTCCACGGAAACTTCCATAGAATCGCTTATTTTTTCCTTAACATAAAACATTATATTTTCCCCCTTTTATATAGCCTTTTTGTTTAATTTTGCCATGTACCATTCAAGGTAACGCTTACGTTGCTCATAATCTGGAACTGCTACAAGCAAACCTACATCCACCTTTTGAAGATTTTCCAGCATATTTATTTGCTCATCACTAAGGTATGGTCTAATACTTTTTCCTTTTTCTATGTTGTTAGCCAATCTAAACTGCTTAGCAGACATTCCTGTTACAATGCGGTTAAGCATATCGCATTCATTTGAAAAATGGTAAGGCTTTGGATTTTCATGCAGTAGCTTTATGTTTTCCGTTAATAATGGGAACTCCTTACGTGCAGACACTAATGTTTTTATAAATCGCTCCATTTCATTAAAGCGTTTAATATACATTTCCTTAAAATGCATTGCCTTTTGTCCTGTGTACCCCATAACTAACATAGTAAAACCATCTCTAGTCATGGCATAAGCCTTTTGCTTTCTGTTACAACCATCTGTGTATGAGGTCGGCTCAAAATTGAGCCGAGCAAATTCTTCGCTCAATCCAGATTTGGGGTCAGTGATTTTTGAAATGTCACGTAGAACATTTTTATGCTCCTTCTCAAAGAAATCAGCTACAAACAAGCTATCCACTCTTGCAGTGTCCTTTGTATCGGCAAATATGCCATATTGGTCTTTAGGTATTAATTCTTTCATAACATCCACTCCTTAAAAAATTTATAGGGAATCCCCCTATAACTCTCTAAGGACATAACTTTTACTTTTGGACGGATATTTTTAAGACTTTTTTAATAATAAAAATTGCTTCCTTAATAAAACAAAAAAAAGTGTTCCTATCTTCTCAAACAGAAAACTTTTTTCAAAAATATCCGTCCAGTTTACTAACTTTTGTCCTAAGGAAGATGTAAGGACAGATGTCAGAAAAAAATTAAAAATCTTCTCAAGAAAATCCGTCCAAACCACTGACTTTTGTCCTTAGAGAAATAGAGAGGTTATTAACTCTCAGAAAGGTGGTGGTACTTATGCAAGCTGAAGCAGCTACTAACACTAAATGCAAGCAAGATAATAGCTTAGATGAAGAACTTTCAGATGTTCTAATTGCAATAAGTGTTATATCAAAAAGGCTCGCAAGGAAATTAAACCAGCAGCTAGAGCAGAAACAATCAAATATGGAAGGAGAAAATACACATGGCTAAGATGAGCAAATTATCCGCAGAACTCGATGAACTTAAGAAATGTGGAGAAATCCTAATTGGAATTTCAGATACTTTGAGAGAATTGTTTTCTACGGCAGAGGAAGAAAAGCTAGCCAAAGAACCTAAGAAGAAAGAGGCTATGGCAGAAAAAAAACAAAAACCTGAAAGGAAGGCACTGTCACTTACTGATGTCCGTGCTGTCCTAGCAGACAAATCCCGTAACGGATACACGTCAGATGTCAAAGCGCTTCTTTTAAAATATGGTGCGGACAAATTGTCAGATATTAATTCAGCAGATTACGAGGCACTACTTACAGAGGCTAAGGTGATTGGAAATGCCTAAACATGCACTACTCTCCGCTTCATCCAGCCACAGGTGGCTAAACTGCCCACCTTCAGCAAAATTATGTGCTAAGCAAGATGACAAAGGCAGTGCCTATGCACAGCAAGGTACAGATGCACACAGTTTATGTCAGTACAAATTAGAAAAGGCACTCGGCATGAATACCCAAGACCCAATAAAGAATCTAGAATACTACGATGCAGAAATGGAAAACTGTGCAGATGAATATGTCTCCTTTATCTTGGAGCAGATAGAGGAAGTAAAGCATCATTGTTCCGACCCTTTGGTCTTAATTGAGCAGCACCTTGACTTCTCTAAATATGTAGAGGAAGGTTTTGGCACAGGTGATTGCATTATTGTTGCAGATGGTGTACTTCAAGTAATTGACTACAAGCATGGGCTTGGGATTTTAATATCGGCAGAAGATAATCCTCAAATGATGTGTTATGCACTTGGTGCTTTGGAACTTTTCGATGGCATCTATGATGTGGATATTATAAAAATGACAGTTTTTCAACCACGCAGAGACAATGTCAGTACCTACTCCTTATCAAAGGATGTCCTGCAGAAATGGGGAAATGAAGTTCTCTCCCCTATTGCTAAACTTGCTTTTGCAGGTGATGGAGAATTTAAAGCTGGTGACCACTGCCAGTTCTGCAAGGTAAAAGCTACCTGTCGTAAACGCGCCGAGTACAACCTTGAGCTTGCAAAGTACGATTTTGAAATGCCAGCTACCCTTGATAGCACAGAAATCGAGGTTATTCTTTCAAAGGCAGATAACCTTGTAGCTTGGGTCAACGACATCAAGGAATATGCCTTACAGCAGGCACTCAGTGGTACAAAATATGATGGATTTAAAATTGTAGAAGGACGCTCCACAAGAAAGTACGCCAATGAACTGGAAGTTGCAGCTGCTGTCACTTCAGCAGGTTTTAATCCTTACGAACAGAAGCTCCTAGGAGTTACAGCTATGACTTCAGCTCTTGGTAAAAAGAAATTTGAAGAAATTCTGTGCAGTCTAGTTTACAAGGCACCAGGTAAACCAACACTCGTGCCGGAGAGTGACAAACGTCCGGCAATGAATACAGCACAAAATGATTTTATTGAAGAATAAGGAGGACAATATTATGTCAAAATTAGCAAATCCAACTAAAGTTATTACAGGTCCAAAGACAAGATGGTCTTATGCAAATGTATGGGATCCAAAGTCAATCAACGGGGGCACACCTAAATATAGCGTAAGCCTCATCATTCCAAAATCCGATGTTAAAACTGTGGAAGAAACCAATGCAGCCATTGAGGCAGCTTATCAAGAAGGTCAATCAAAGCTAAAAGGAAATGGTAAATCAGTACCTGCTCTTTCCGCTCTTAAGACACCTCTTCGTGATGGCGATGCAGAAAGACCGGATGACCCTACTTATGCAAACGCATATTTTATTAATGCCAATAGTGCTACCGCACCGGGTATAGTTGATGCAGACCGTAATCCTATCCTTGAGCGCTCTGAAGTATATTCTGGAGTTTATGGCAGGGCATCAATCAATCTATATGTTTTCAACTCTAACGGAAATCGCGGAATCGCTTGTGGCTTGAACAATCTCCAGAAGATTGCTGATGGTGAGCCTTTAGGTGGCAAATCTCGTGCAGAGGACGATTTCACAACAGATTCAGATGATGATTTCCTTTCATAAAATATAATCCATTAATCTCTAACTAGGCGGTGGCTATGCTGCCGCCTTTTATTATAAGGATGGTGACAATCATGGACAAAATCATATCATTATCGATAGACCTTGAGACTTTCTCTGATGTAGATTTAAAGAAATGCGGAATATACAAATATACGGAATCTCCCAACTTTGAAATTCTCCTCTTCGCTTACTCCATCAATGGCGGTGAGGTTATTGTCATAGACCTGGCGAGCGGCGAGGAAATTCCAATAGAAATAATCTCTGCCCTCTCAGACGAATCCGTGACCAAATGGGCATTTAATGCTTCATTTGAGCGTATATGCCTGTCAGCATGGCTTAGAAAAAATTATCCTAAACACTTCAGCAGCTACAGCAACAGCGATGACACTGTCGGTAACTATCTAAATCCCTCCTCATGGAAATGCTCCATGATATGGTCTGCTTACATTGGACTGCCGTTGTCCCTTGAAGGTGTAGGTGCTGTGCTTGGATTACAAGAGCAGAAAATGAAAGAAGGCAGAGACCTTATCCGTTACTTCTGTGTTCCATGTAAGCCCACAAAATCAAATGGTGGTCGCACTCGTAATCTTCCCATGCACGATATAACAAGATGGGCAACCTTCAGCTCCTACAACCGCAGGGATGTTGAAGTTGAAATGTCCATTCAGAAAAAGCTGGCTAAGTTTCCTGTGCCGGAATTTGTATGGGAAGAATATCACATGGACCAAAAAATCAATGACCGCGGAATCGCCATTGACATGAATGTTGTTGAACAGGCAATTAAGATAGATGAGCATTCTAAGGAAGAACTCTCGGAAGAAATGAAGAAACTCACAAATCTAGATAATCCAAATTCTGTGGTACAGATGAAACAATGGTTATCTGACAATGGAGTTGAAACCGACACTCTTGGTAAAAAGGCTGTGGCAGAAATGCTAAAGGATGCTCCACAGGAACTTGCCGATATCCTTACTCTCCGCCAGCAGCTTGCCAAGTCAAGCATAAAGAAATATCAGGCCATGCAGAATGCTGTATGTGCTGACAGTCGTGCAAGAGGAATGTTCCAGTTCTACGGAGCAAATCGTAGTGGCCGATGGGCTGGACGTTTAATCCAATTACAAAATTTACCACAGAATCATATGCCAGATTTGGAGCAGGCTCGTAACCTTGTAAAAAGCGGTAACTATGATGCATTAGAAATGCTTTATGATTCTATCCCGGAAGTATTGTCTGAACTTATCCGCACCGCTTTCATCCCAAAGCCAGGATATAAATTTGTTGTAGTAGACTATAGTGCAATCGAAGCAAGAGTACTCTCACACCTAGCACAGGAGTCATGGAGAAATAAAGTCTTTGCTAATAATGGAGATATTTATTGTGCTAGTGCCTCTGCTATGTTTGGTGTTCCAGTTGAAAAACATGGTCAGAACAGCCATCTTCGTCAAAAGGGCAAGATTGCTGAACTTGCTCTAGGTTACGGCGGTTCCTGTGGAGCCCTTAAATCCATGGGTGCTTTAGATATGGGTCTTGCAGAAGAGGAATTACAACCTCTTGTTGATGCTTGGAGAACTTCAAATTCTAACATAGTACAGTTTTGGTGGGATGTTGATAACGCAGTCAAATATACAATCAAACAAAGAACTTCCATTGAAACCTATGGTCTCAAATTTATCTATAAAAGCGGTATGCTCTTCATCAAACTTCCTTCTGGTAGAAGCTTAACTTATATTAAACCTAAGATTGGTATGAATAAATTCGGTGGAGAAGCAGTAACCTATGAAGGTGTAGGAGCAACAAAAAAATGGGAAAGAATCGAGTCATATGGCCCCAAATTTGTGGAAAACATTGTGCAAGCCATCTCAAGAGATATCCTCAGTTATGCTATGCATACACTAAGCTACTATTTCATCTGTGGTCATGTCCATGATGAATTAATCATTGAATGTCCTATGGATGAATCCTTAGATGCCATCAGTGAAGCAATGGGAAGAACACCTCCGTGGATGAAAGGTCTTCAGTTAAGAGCCGATGGCTATGAGACAATTTATTATAAAAAAGATTAAGAAAAAGGCCGTAACACATTATTAGTTGTTACAGCCTTTCCAATTATATTATTACATCTATACGTTTTTGCAATTTTGTAAGCAATCTTCTCTTCTTATCACTAAAAGTACTCTTAGGTAAATTACACTCTTTTGCCATCTTCCTATCTGAAAAACCTTCTTTGATTAATTCACATATTCTTCTACTCTCTGGATCTAGCTCTTCAAGAGCCTTTGTTAATTCCTCAAGGAGAATCATTTCTATAACTATATCAGCTGTGTCTTTTTCAGTATGTGCTACCTCAATACCTTCACTCTGGAATTCATCAAGTGAAAGAACAGAACCCTCGTGTAGCCTTTCACATTTACCGCAATCTCCAGTACATCTCTTTAGCTTACCCTTCCCATTGCTAACAGTACATCGTCTACTACGCTCTTCTCTTTTGGCTTCAGCCCATAGTGACCTCATATACTCATCATACTGTACCTTTGAAGCAACCGGGATCATAATTGCCCTAACTCTTCTGTTTCCAATTTTAGTATAAACTACTTTTTGAGGATCAATACCAAAATCACGGATTGTCTCGTTAGTAACCTCCATTGGAATAAAATACTCTTTTCTCTGATTTTCATTGTTTTTCATTTTTTGTCCTCGCTTTCCGCTATGGTTTTGCAACCTGGCGAGGACATCTGCATCAGAACACCTAAAAGACACAACCTAAAAAGCGCGACTAATAAGGCAGGATCTGTAATCGAACATACTACTGCACTTAAACAATAGAATTCGATATGCATATCCTCGCCAAATGTCGCGCGCCATAGGCTTAAATAATATTTTTTTATAGTTTTATGTCATTCCGGACAGTAACTAGTTTAATAATAGATTTGTTTACTAGTCATCAATTGCTATCATCTCTTCCTCACCTCTTTCACTTTCTCTATGACTTAATATTAAAGGTTAAATAGGAAGGTTTACTCCCTATTTAAAATAAAAAAATGACCAGGAAACACCCATAAATTTGGGTATTTATCCTGGCCGTCTAGCAGCTCTGTGGATACTATGCAGCTATTGGGTAACTATGTACCTCGAAAGCAATCCAACTTATTCTTTTAATAACTGTTTCAATATTATCTTTGGTAATGATAAACTCACCACCTATTGCAAGATAAGTTTTTGTGGTCTGCTTTTTATATTTTGACTCTAACAGTCCTGTCTTGGCATCTGCATAACATACAATATGATTTTGGTAATCCTTAATTGGTTCTAACATAATTTGCCTCCCCCATTTTTCCCTATTAACTAAAAAAGACCAGAATAGATTAATAGCATAGTACCATACACTGATACTTCTACAATCTACCCCGGCCGGTTACTCATTCGAACTGCACTAGCAGGTAAAACTTTTTATTTTATTGCTATACCGTACACCTTCGACGGTAATGCGCATTTAATTTTAGAAATCCAATTGATATGTTGGCAACCCCATACAGCATTTCTTGATTATTTCAATTAGTGGAGTATATGCTACCACTTCACCATTCCCATCAGTATAACATAGCGCCTCTTGACCATTTATGATTGCCAGTTCCCCTTGATTCTTCTTTTTTCCATGAGTTGTATATACTCGTGAATTAGTACCCCTATTTTTTTCTACCATTTACAGATCCCCCTCATCCTCAAAATCTAAAGTATCAAATAATTCCATATTTCCTTTATCTTCAAAAATTGGTTCCTTAAAGAACGAACTTGCTTCAGCACCATCATATCTTTTAAGCTGCATTTCTTCTATAACTCTATAGTTTTCCATATCAATAAGTATAGCTGTCATCAGACCATTTACCATTATGCTATGGTCACTAAAGCGTTTTAAAAATACGTCATATATTTTCTTGTCTATAAATATAAATGAGTATTTTTCATTTTCATATCTTTCACCCTCAAAACTATCGCTAGCAAACACAGAAGCTATTCTATTGATATAATGCCCTACATGAGCTTCAATTTCATTTTCGTTAGAATCTTCACTTAATTCTACAGAGTTAATCCTGAACTTCCAAGTACTACATGGATACATTCCACTGACAGAAAACCCAAAGTTGTAATTACGTATAAATACTGTATCCTGTTGCTCCATATATCCATTATATATTCCCCTAAGTTTTCTTACTGAATATCCTCTACAAGTAATTTCATTTTGAATTATCATTATCACGCTACGATCTACTTCCATTGCTATTTGACGTCGTCTAGCGAATTCATCTCTTTTTGATAGTACGCTATCTTCATCTTTAGTTCTCATTCCATTGGCATCTGCAAGATTCTCTATTGTAACCCCCGTATCTTTATCTGCTATAAGAGCAATTGCTTCCAAAAGTTCAATACTTACTGGCTTGCCTCCTGACCAGTTGCAAGCTCTGGAAATTGTAGGAGCACTCACTTTTACATTTGGTGAACTCCTCTTTATATCATCAGCAAACATGGTCATGGAACGCTCGCCTTTTACTTTATTTATTAGTTCTTTAAGTTTCTCGGCATTTGGCACGGTATATTGTACATATTCTGACATCTTCTCACCCCTTGTTTCATTTTCAAGAAACACTATTTCATCTCTATGAAATTAATTATAATTCAGAATATTCTTCCAGTCAATAGGTTTATTTCATTTTTTTGAAATTTAATTTCTTTGAATTGAAATGCTACTTTTGAAACACATCCTTCATATATTCTTTCAGCACACTTTTGATTGCTTCTATTGTGATCTAACACAGCATACAAAACAAAAAAACCACAAACATTCTCGTTTGTGGGGCTTTTTGTTCCTTGTCCTCATATATCGGAATTAATATATTTTATACCACCATATTTAAACTCATAAGTTCAGCCTGTTTAATAACTGTGTTAATTGCATTTTTTGCTTGTTCTGGTGGATACTTATATTTACGCAGCAGATGCTTAATCTGAGTACGCATATAAGCTCTCGCTGATTGTTTTTTATCCCAATCCACAGTTCTGCTTCTTTGAATAAGTGCTGTCAATTCATGAGCCATCTCAATAAGTATGGAGTCTTCCATATTTCTAAGCACTTCTGGGTCAGCAGAAAGGGCATCATAAAATGCTAACTCCTCAGGTGACAAGCCTTTTTCATCACCTGCAGCATAAGCTTTAGTCATTTCCTTTGAAAGATTTAAAAGTTCCTCAATGACCTCTGCACTTGTTATCATTCTATTATTGTATCTCTTCAGTACATCTTGCATTTTTTCAGAGAAAAGCTGCGACTTTACGACTCCTGTACGTGCAAACACTCTAATGTTATCTTCCAACAAGCTACGTAATATTTCTGCTGCAATATTTTTATGCTTCATTCTGCGAACTTGAGCCATATACTCCTCTGATAACAACGACATCTCAGGATTTTTTTGTCCAGATCGTTCAAAGATATTAACCACTCCATCCTGCTCAATGGCTTGTTCTAGCATCTTTATAATACGAGCATTAATCTCATTGGATGTAATCTTCCCTTTGCCTCCAACTTTACAGAGTCCAGCCTTTACACATTTGAAAAATTCAATTTCTTTCTTATCATGGTCATCCATAAGGCTGCGACAAAGGGTCTCGGCTTGACTCAATGCAGTGGCTTCTTTGATATATTCCTTCGATTCCTCTTCATCAAATCCAAGAGCAAATTCTACACCATCAGCGATAACTTTCAATCGTTGCATATCCGACTCTCCAAAGAAACTACTATAATTAAAACCATAGAACATATCACGCATAACTTCAAGTTTTGCCATGGCAATAGAATATGCAATATCAAGATCCGGAACCTTGTCCTGATCTCTCTTAGTATACTGTTTTAACGCAGCCTTTAATTCTGCAGCCATGCCAATATAATCTACTATTAGTCCAGCTTCTTTATCTTTATATACTCTGTTCACACGTGCTATGGCCTGCATTAATGAATGCCCCTTCATGGGTTTATCAATATACATAGTTGCCATTGACGGAACATCAAAGCCTGTTAGCCACATGTCTACAACAATAGCAATCTTAAAATCGCTGTTATTGTCTTTGAATTCAATCATCAAGCCATCACGGTATGCTTTGTTTCCTATAATATCATGCCAATCCTCAGGGTCTTGATTTCTTGATGTAAGAACAACCTTAACTTTTTTATCCCACTGGGGACGTTTCTCCAATAATGTCTTGTACAAATTTATTGCAATTCGACGAGTCATACAAACTATCATAGCCTTCCCCGTCAAAACATATTGACGATCCTCGTAATGCACAATAATATCATCAGCTAACATATTAAGACGATCCTTGGATCCAACAACTCCTTCAATACCTGAAAGATCTGTTTTTGACTTTTCAATTTGATATTCCGTGGACTCCTCAGCTATTTTTTCATATTCATTATCAATTTCCTTCAGTATCTCTTCATTAAGTTTCAGCTTTGGTGTTCTATTTTCATAATAAATCGGTACCGTTGCACCATCATCCACCGCCTGCGTCATATCATATATATCTATGTATTTACCAAAGACCTCTATGGTGGATTTATCTTTCATGTCAATTGGCGTTCCAGTAAAACCAATGAATGTAGCATTGGGAAGAGCATTTCTCATATGCTTTGCCATTCCATATTTCCATTCACCAGTTGCTCTATCTAGTTTAGCTTCCATCCCATATTGAGAACGATGTGCTTCATCCGCCATGAAGATAATATTACTACGTTCATTAATAACGTCATCGCCTTCTTCAAACTTCTGAATGGTAGTGAATATAATTCCTCCCGCTTTAACCTTAAGCAGTTCCTTTAAATGTTCTCTGCTCTCAGCCTGCTTCGGTGTCTGACGTAGATGTAACTTTGAACTAGCACTAAAAGTTCCAAAGAGCTGATTATCCAAATCGTTACGGTCAGTAAGCACAACAATAGTTGGATTCTCAAACTCTGGTTCACTTACAACAATACCAGTATAGAAAACCATAGAAAGACTTTTACCACTTCCCTGGGTATGCCAAACAACTCCAACCTTACGGCTTTTTTCTTCTAACGCTTTTCTAGTGCTTTCCACCGCCTTACGCACTGCAAAATACTGATGGTATCCGGCTAATATTTTCACAGTTTTTCCTTGAACATCCTGAAACACAATGAAATTCTGAATTATATCTAGCAAACGTTCTTTAGGAAACATCCCATTAAGTGCTACTGTAAAGAAGTCAGTCATATTTTCTGCAGGCTTTTCACCGTCCTCCGACTTCCATGCCATGTAACGGGTATAATCAGAAGTAATAGTTCCAACTCTAGTATCAATACCATCACTGATAACATTAAAGGCATTGTACTTAAACAGAGTAGGAATATCCAGTTGATAATTCTTAACCTGTGTATAAGCCTGTTCAACAGTTGTACTGTCATTACCCATATTCTTTAGTTCAAACATTACCATAGGAATTCCATTAATAAACACCAAAATATCTGGACGTTTATTCTTATACTCAATAATCGTATATTGATTTACAACTTTAAAATCATTTGCCCCTGGATTATCAAAATCTATTAATTTTACAGTGAATGTACGATTTTCATCATCTTTTTGGTAAGAAACAGGCACCCCTTCCACAATATACTTATGAAAGGATGCATTTAGTTCCTCTACTCTCAAAAGTCCTAGGTTCTTTATTTCCTTATAAGTTTCAGAAATTATCTCTTGAGTTATACCCGGATTTATATTTAACATTGAAGCTCTAAAACAATCTTCCAAGATTACCTCATGATAATCTCGGTCGATATCTGGACCATACACATATTCATAACCTTTTGCCTGAAGTTCTGAAATAATAGCTTGCTCTAATGTATTCTCATTAACTACCACTGTTTTCACATCCTTTCATATATTACAATTCAACTAAATCAAATTGTAATATCAGTTAACCCTTAATCATCTTTATATTCTTGTGTCAAAATACGATTCTTTAATTGAACCTCTATTTTAGATAAAATCTTTGCCGGATCTAAATCTTTATGATCGCATGAAAGCTGCCCTTTTTCAGGTTTTATAAAGAACTGAACCTTATCTCCACTTCCCTTATGACCTATATAAAGAACCACTATTGTATCTCCATCTTTGTCAGTTTTAACATTTGTAGTTATCCAATAATCAGAATCCAGTTTAAGTTTTTCCTTGATTTCAGGAATATACCAATCATCCAGCCTAATTAGCTTTGCATCCTTGAAAATTTCAATATTAAGCAACTTCTGACATCGTGAATATACTTCCCTTAATGTCTTTATTTTTGTTCTATTTTTGCATTTAGGACAAACTAAAACCCATTCTCCAAATTCTTCTTCAACGTCCATTTCAATCTCTGGATTTTTTGTACAATGTAAGTGAATACCATGTTGTTTACAACTATAATAGGTTGTCCAATTTTTTTCACTTGTATCGTAATTTGTACAATTACCGTAACTTGTTTTAAACTCATCAAACAAACTACATTTACGAAAAGATATGTTATCATCTAATCTATATATAATATTATCAACCATTATCCTTCTCCTTAAAATTAAAATTAATCCTTATAATCTATTTTCAGCGCAATATAATATACTGGAAAATCATATCCATCTCTTGTAAGAATCATTGTAGCAACACGAGTTGATGCATTTGGATGAGCTACTATACTTAATTCCTTCTTAATACCTAATGTAAAAGAATACTTTCCTATATGGTCAACATATCTATTCCAAAAAGCTTCAAAATCTGCAGTATTAACATATGCAACTACAAAAGTTGCTGTTCCAAGTGCATTATAATTAGTAATTGACTTATTTATGTGTTGATCAATGTAATTTGAGTTTACACTACTTAGCTTCAAGCCCTCAAAAATAGCTATTTCTTTACCAGCTTTGGTTAACAAAATATCTACTTCTCCAGCATCTCTACCACTTGCCGATATTCCATGACGAGTTTGGTCTTTAACCTCGTTATATCCCATACTAGACATCATATCCCTAAAATAATCATTCAAGCTATTCTCTGTGCTTTCACTATTGTAATTATAATTTAAACATAAACGTTCACCAATCTTAATTAAGTCCATTAGTACAATATTTGCAGTTAAAATATCAGCATTTAATCTTTGCTCATTTGATGAAAACAAAGGATTTTCTCCAACCATCTCTTCTGCAACTGATTTTATTTCTAATGCCTTATCTGCTAAGTTATCTACATACTCATCATCAAATTCATATTTTTTATAAATTAGGGCTTCGCGCATTTCTAAAAGATCAAGTATCACTCTCCCAATAACAGAATCTTCCTCACTGTTCCAAAACCTTCTTAGTTTCTTCGCCTTTGAAGATTCCTCTATATATCCTGGCTCTTCATAAATATCAATATCTGTTAGTTCTGCCATAAATACACGAAAAGTATTATTTGAAAAATCTAAAACATCACCACTTTCCATTTCAAATAAACTTTCCATAATTGCTTTGTGTTTATATGTTAGTATAGACAACAATCCCCCCTACTTTCTTATGCTACTTTATATTAAAATTTATCGTACTAATTTTATTCCAAATCTGATACGTCTAGTTCGCCTGACATCAGCTTAGGTAATAATTCATCCCGCAGTTTTTGAAGATTCTCATTTTCAAGGATATTAGTTTCCATTTGAGAACTAATCGGATTTACCACCTGTGCGAGTTCATCCATTTTCACTGGTGATGGTAAAATTACTTCTATTTCATTTATTTCCTTAGTATTTACATATTTTTGAACACTACCTAGAGCTTTTTCTTTTAAGCCATTGCAAACTTTAGTTGAATTCAAAATAGCATAAAGATAATTTACATTTATACCTTCTTTAGCACGAATGCGATACATTCTTTGATTTAAGATATAATATCCATCTTTATATACTTTTCCAGTCTTACCAAGTAACTCCATTGTACTTTTGCGATCAGTCATAACCATTACCAAGTCATCTTTATATACTCGATACTTTTCTAATTTCTCCTGTTCATAACGTTCCAATGAAATATACTTATCAGCATTGGTGTAAACAAAATTGGCAGAAGTATTTACATTACCTAAATCTATTACAAAAGCACCTTCTTCATCATATCCCTCTTTATAGAATGCATGACCATTTTGACACTCTGCTACCTCATCTAGTCTCTTTAATTCAAACTCATCCAATTGCTCAACAAAATTATCTACAATAGCTCTGAGTTGCTGCGTTAAATTCCTATTTATCGCTTCATTGATTTCAATCTTTGTATCCAAGTTAGATAGCAAGGATACGATTTTATCTTGTGTTTCTCTATCTGGGCATCCAAACGATAAATTACCGATATCTTTAAGATTAATATTTGGCTGCGCAGACTGACTCGATGTTGAATTTACAAGAGCAACCATACTTGGTTGATTCAATACATAATAAACATACTCCGAATTAACCTTTTCAGGATTTAATCGGATAATTGCAACCGCCTGATTAGTATTTGCAGGTACATCATCTTTTCTAACGATTCCTGTTTTTCCTAAATAAGCTCCGGCCATTGAAAAAAGAATATCTCCTTCTCTTATCTGTGACCTTTTTAGTTTTTCATGTGTCTCATCTGAAATAAAAGCATACTTACTTTTATCAAGTTGTCTACCCGCACCAATACTCTCAGATTTAATATAATTAATTCCCGAATCTTCAAATTTACACCCTACAGATGTAGGAGTGGTTCCTTTAGTGATTAACTCTGCAAAATCACATATTTTCTTTTCTTCCCACATTTTAGACTCCCTCCTAGTCCGATAAATCACAATTTATCTTATTTACTATATCCAATAGCCGCAAGCTTTTTACAAATCTCATCTTCCAGTTTATGTGATTCTTCAAATAAACCATAGAGTTCTGTAGTAAGTCTTGTCATTTTTTCTTCGAATGGCTCACCATCATCCTCCTGCTCTGCTATACCCACATATCTACCAGGCGTTAGAATATACTCCTGTTCTGCAACTTCTTCCAATGTTGCACTCTTACAGAATCCTTGAATATCCTCATAATCTTTTCCATGCCTCCAGTTCTGGTATGTAGAAGCAATCTTTTGAATATCCTCTTCTGATAGTTCTCTAACCTTACGGTCAACCATAAATCCAAGATTACGAGCATCTATAAATAGTATTTTTCCTTTGGCTTCATTTGTCTTTCCCTTTCTCATTATCCAAAGAGAAACAGGAATTCCTGTTGAATAGAAAAGCTGACCAGGCATAGAAACAATACATTCTACAACATCGCCTTTTATCATATTCTTTCTAATTTCGCCTTCATTGGATGTATTAGAGCTTAACGAACCATTTGCTAATACTGTACCTGCAACACCTCCAACAGGATTCAAGTGATGAATCATATGCTGTAACCATGCATAGTTTGCATTCCCTACTGGCGGAATTCCAAAGGACCATCTAATATCATCCTGTAATCTGTCTCCGCCCCAATCTGATATATTGAAAGGAGGATTTGCTAATATATAATTTGCTTTTAAAGTTTTATGTTGATCATCATGGAATGAGTCCGCATTATGCTTTCCAAGGTTCGCTTCCAGTCCTCTAAGAGCAAGATTCATTTTTGCCAACTTCCATGTAGTAGGATTGCTCTCTTGTCCAAAAATAGAAATATCTCTTATATTCCCCTGATGCTCTTTTACAAAACGAGCTGACTGGCAAAACATACCACCAGAGCCACAAGCTGGGTCAAAGATCTGTCCTTCAAAGGGTTCTATCATATCTACTAGCGTACGAACAATACATGATGGTGTATAGAATTCCCCACCCAACTTACCTTCTGCCGATGCAAACTTACCTAAGAAATATTCATATACTCTACCAAGTACATCTCTTTCCTGTGCTGCACTTGTTCCCACATCGATATTGGTAAACAAAGTTACTAATTCCCCAAGTCGAGTCTTATCCAACTCTCGACGAGAGTAATTCTTTGTCAGAATGCCTTTCAATGAATCATTCTCTTTCTCTATAGCTTCCATTGCTTTATCGATTGTTTCTCCGATATCTGTATTTGTAGCATGAGCTTTTATATTTTCCCATCGTGCTTCCTTTGGTACCCAGAAAATATTTTCTGCAAGGTATTCATCACGATCCTCTTCGTCACCAAAACCTTCAGCTTTTAGCTCTTCATATTTTTCTTTAAAAGAATCAGACACGTACTTAAGGAAAATTAACCCTAAAACTACATGCTTATATTCAGCCGCATCCATATTTGAACGCAACTTATCAGCAGCACACCATAACTGCTCCTCAAAACCTATATTAGTTGTACCTGTTGCCATTTTGAAAAACCTCCATTTTTTTGTTTTAACTTTATTTTAATCTTCAGTATGCCCCAATTTACGAACACGTCTAGGATCTTCCGGTTTCCTTGTATCTTCTGGAATAAGCCATGTATTTCCTCTCAAAATAGCTCCTTCAATCCGCCCATCCCTACATAGAGTGGTAACACGTCGTCTGGATACATTCCATTTTTCAGCCATTTCTGTTGTAGTCAAAAGTTCCATAGTCTTCCTCCATTTTAACAATAACACTATATAACGATAGTATATTCCTTTGGAGGAACATTTTCAAGTTTAATCATATCTTACACAACAATTATAGCTATCTTTAATCAATCTCTGATATCTTTGTCATTTAGTATTTTTAACTGCCTGCAATTTGCTACATCTTACTATACAACTCCAGCACTTAGTATTTATTCCTAATTCTACTTGCTATTAACTGGTTATAGAGCTAACATGTGATACTACAATAAGGAGGTATAATTATGCATAAAATGCCAGTATTACATGTATCCATTCGCTGTGAGGTATACATTCCTACAAAATTTTATCAACAACTATTCCAGTATAGTAAAAAAGTTTATATCCATAAAGCAGCTCCTCGGGTACGTATCCATATTGATGACTTTGACACACAAGAGGAAATGCTTTGTATCCAGGAATTGATGTATGATACCGTTAAGACCACTAACGTCCCCCTTAAAATAACAAATTTATGTGAGTTATTTACTGCACTAGTTACCATCATAGATCTTTCCTTGGATCATCTTCAGTCAGATGGGCTCCATAGCTCTGAAGATAGTCTCATCATTTTTGTATCAGTTTCAGAAACTGATGGTATATTATACAACTTTAAATGGTCATTGAAAGCCTAGATTTTAGACTAAACAACATTAGCTGTAGAGTAGCCATGTTGTCTAGTCTATTTTTCTGCCCATTTATAAAAATACATCCTATCAGTTCAACCATTCTTATTTTGTATTTAGACTACTTATATTTAAACCATTCCTGGTTCTATGATAAGTAGTCTAAAACTGTAATTTTATTTTAAGCACAACTTTTAAATTTCACCCCAAAGTGGCTGTTTTCTAAGGATTATTGGCTTTTAAATACTTTTGCGTATTAATATCCCCCCTGTGTTTAAAATTAAAAAATCTCCCTCAGAAACCTCTCTGAAGGAGATAAAACACACTTTGTTTCATTGTTTAAAAACGCTGTAACCTTTGGTATTACTAGGCTTTCTTCAATAGCTTCACAACACACTCAACGTGCGGCGTGTGCGGGAACATATCCATAACTTTCACCTTTTCCACCTTATATCCATTAGCAGTTAATACTTCTAAATCTACTGCTAGTGTTTTTGGGTTACAGGATACGTAGATTATTTCTTTGGCATCAAATTTTATTACGTAGTCTAGGGCTACTGGGTGTACTCCTGGTCTTGGTGGGTCTAGGATTATTATGTCTGGTTTTTCTGTTACATTTTTTATGGTTACGGCTACGTCTCCCGCTATGAATTCACAGTTGTTTAAGCCGTTGATTTTAGCATTTTCTTTTGCAGCTTCTACGGCTTCTTCTATTAGCTCTATGCCTACTACTTTTTTTGCTTTTGGAGCTACTATTTGTCCTATGGTTCCTGTTCCGCAGTATAGGTCAAAGACTACTTTGTCTTCTGATTCTCCTATGAAGTCTCTTACTATAGAGTAAAGCTTCTCAGCTCCTTTAGTGTTAGTTTGAAAGAAGGCAAAGGGATTTATTTTAAATTTTAATCCTAAAAGCTCTTCTATTATATAGTCTTTTCCATGTAGTATTTCTACAGAGTCTGCTTGCACTACATCTGATAGAGAGTCATTTAAGGTATGGATTATTCCTGTGAGCTCTCCTTTTAGATTTAATCCTTTTAAAGCATCTACAAAGGCTGTGAAGTCATATTCTACTTGGGTAGTTGTAACTATGTTAACTAATATTTCTCCTGTGTTTATAGCCTTTCTTACTACTAGATTTCTTAAAAAACCTTCATGTTTTAAGATTCTATAATAAGGAAGGTTTTCTCCTCTGAAGTGCTTTATGGTTGCATTTATTATAGCTCTGAAGTCTTCGTCTACTATTTGACAGTTATGTACTGATACTATGGCAAAGCTTTTTCCTTTAGCATGCATTCCTAGGGTTAGTTCTCCACCTTTTTCAAAGTCTCCAAAGGTGAATTCCATTTTATTTCTGTATTCATAGTGAAGTGGGCTGCTTTCTATTCCTAGGTACTCATAATCTGTTATACCCTTGTTATCTAAAAGTACCTTTACTTGTTCTTCTTTAAATTTAAGTTGAGTGTCTAGTGATAAGTCTCCTTGACTACATCCTCCACAAATTCCAAAGATATCGCAGGCTGGCTTTACCTTGTAATCTACATCTTCTAAAACTTCAAGAAGTTTAGCTTCTACTCCATTGGAATTTTTTTTAGTTACTCTTGCTCTAACCTTTTGCCCGGGCAATGCACTTTTTATAGCTACTTTTTCTCCTTCATGGAAGGCAACTCCCTTTCCTGGAAATTCTGTACCCTCTATGATAAATTCATATTCTTTTCTCTTTCTCATGTTTATCTCCTTATCTAATAAAATTCTATGTTAATTTTAATTTTTTATTTAAAAATAATTTCATCTATTAGGTATATTTTAAAGTTTTATTAAAGTTATTTTACCCTCTATTTTGGGGTTCCAAATATGACTCTGAAAATCACCAAAACCTCTGAAACCCGCATAAACAGAACAAATAGTTAACTAGTTATATAGTTTCCTAGTTAAAAATTTATATAGGTATATTGTTTTATTGTTCCCTATTTAACTATTTTAATATTTCTATAGTTTCATATTTATATAGGTTCATAGTTTTCTAGATATATTGTTTCCTAGGTAAATAGGTATATGTTTATTTGAAATTACCTAGTTTATTATATATTATCCCCCAGATTTTATCTAGGCTTTTATGGTATATCCCTAGGAATTTTAAAGCTTCTCCTTGCACTGAGTGTGGCAACTCTTAGTATTATGGCATATATGTGGTTTAATTGACATAAAATATAGGAAGTTGATATAATGGTTAAAACTGTGGAAAACTTTGAGTTAACTTTTAGAATATCTTTAAAGGGGTGAGGTTATACTGTGAGATCTAAAAAAGAAAATACTAAAGCACTGATAGTTGATAGCTTTAAAAAGTTAATGACTCAACATTCCTTTGATAAGATAACTATAAAAATGATTACTGATGAAGCAAAGTTAATAAGACCTTCCTTTTACAACCACTTTGCTGATAAGTATGAACTGCTTGAATGGATTTGCTATAAGGATATATTTGAAGGTGCAACCCTTCTTATAGATAATAAAATGTTTAATGAGACAATTCTTTTTGTTCTTACTAGGATAGAAAATAACAAAGAGTTTTATATTAAAGCTATTAAAATAGAAGGACAAAATTCCTTTGAGAGTATAATATATAAATTTCTTCTTAAGATGTTTGAAGAATTGTTCTCTGTGCTAGATATAGAAAATATGAATTTTGAAGGAATTCTCACCGCTTCTGAAATTGCTAATTATTACTCTAGAGGTTTGACCTATTTTTTAATTACTTGGCTTAAAAAAGGTGTACAAGTTCCTGCTCATGAGTTAGCTGAAAAATATTATTTACTACTTTCTAACTCCTTAGAAGATATTGTGTTCAAGCCATTATAAAAAGTTATGGGCTTTAACAAAATATCTTACTAATCTTATATAAAACAATTAAATAGATTTGTTTTAAAGCAACTACATAAGTTGCTTTTTGTTTTTTTTGATATACATTTATGGCAAAGTGTATTTTTACATAAAAATCTATATTGACTATAATTTAAGAAAACAGATTATGAAAGGAAGATGCTTATGAGTGTTCTGGAAGTAATCATAGTATCAATAGGATTGTCTTTAGATGCATTTACAGTGACAGTATGTACAGGTGCAACTCAACCTTATCTTAAAAAGCGTATGGATTTTATTGTTGGCCTTGCATTTGGAGGAATACAAGCTATTATGCTTACTATTGGAATGATGATTACCAAGTTTCCAGTAAGCTCAATTTATTCTGAAACTTTTAAATCCATCAATCAATGGTTTTCTGCAATTATTTTCATTTTCTTAGGACTGAAGATGATAAAAAATGCCCTGACTATTAAATCCATCAATGAGCAAAGGGAAAGTTTTAATTATAGAAATATTTTTTCCTTAGCCTTTGCAACTAGTTTGGATGCTTTAGTATTAGGAATTGGCTTTGCTCTACTGCGCACTGAAATTATTATAGATATGTTTATCATATTTGTGATAACAGGGATTTCATCTATTGTTGGACTTAGGGTAGGCTACCGTGTGGGTGATAAGTACAGAGTTGCAGTTAATATCTGTGGTAGCGTTATATTGCTTATTATGGGAGTAAAAATGATACTTTCTTACTTTAAAATTATTTAAAATGGGGGATGGCTTATGTTAAATGTAAAATATAAAATTGAAAAGGCTGCTTTAAAGCAGGGACTTGGATACTTAAAGAAGAATCCTGAAAAAAACTTTGAGAAAATTGTTCATTGGTTAAGGAAGTTTGATACAGATAATTTATATACTCCTCAATATGATGCCGTTGAAGGATTTTTAAAGGAGAAGGATAATAACTGGGTAGAGCTTATGACTAAATTAGCCAAAGAAGTGAATCCTCATATTTTAGAGACTGTGTTTAGTAACTTTCTTCTTAATTCTTCTATTAGAGGTTGGAGTGAGTCTAGAAAAAAATCTAAGGAATATGGATATGAAATTCCCTTTACTTTACTTATAGATCCTACTACTGCTTGTAATAAGAAATGTATTGGTTGTTGGGCTGCTGATTATAACAAGGCTTTAAATTTAAGCTATGATGAATTAGATAGTTTACTTATTCAAGGTAAGGATTTGGGTATCTTCTTTTATATAATGACTGGTGGTGAGCCTTTAGTTAGAAAGAATGATATTTTAAAACTAGCTAAGAAACATAATGATTGTGTGTTTATGATATTTACTAATGGAACCTTAATTGACCAGGGTTTCTGTGAAGATCTATGTGAAGTTGGAAATATAGTTCCTACTATTAGTGTTGAAGGTTTTGATGATGCTACTGATGCAAGACGTGGTAATGGTTCTTGGAAGGATATTACTCGTGCTATGGCTCTTATGAAAGAAAATAGAGTTCCATTTGGATTCTCAACTTGCTTTACAACTAATAACTGTGACAGCGTTTTATCTGAAGAATTTATAGATATGATGATAGATATGGGTGCTTATTTCTCTTGGTATTTTACTTTTATGCCTATAGGCTGCAAAACAGATACTTCCTTAATGGCTAATCCTGATCAAAGAGAAAAACTTTATCGTACTATAAGGGGTTGGCGCTGTACTAAACCAATCTTTAATATGGATTTCTGGCATGATGCTGAATATGTTGGTGGTTGTGTGGCTGGTGGAAGACGATACTGCCATATTAATGCTAATGGAGATGTGGAACCTTGTGTATTCTGCCACTACTCCAGTGCTAATATAAAGGAAGTTCCTTTAATTGAGGCTCTAGGACAGCCACTGTTTATAGAATACCAAAAGAATCAACCTTTTAATAAAAATCAATTTAGACCTTGCCCAATTCTTGATAATGCTCCAAAGATTGCAAAGATGGTTAAGGCTTCTGGGGCTAAGTCTACAGAGTATGTAGATCCTGAAAATGTAGATGATTTAGTAGCTAAAACTATAGACTATGGTGAAACTTGGGCTAAACGTGCTGAACCATTATGGAAAGAAAATTTAATGTGTAAAAACAAATAAACTGTGCCCCATTGGGTAAGGAATTTTATTCCTGGCCTATGGGGTACTTTTATGAATAATAAAGTAATTCTGTTTCTTTTTCTTCCTTTTCCCCTTATAATATAAGAGTAGATTATGCTTCATAAATATATAATATATTCTTTAATATGAAGCTTGTAAAAATTAAATTTCTGGAGGAATTATGAATACACTTACTTTTATTTTTTTATGCTTAGCAGGTTTTCTCGCAGCCTTTGTAGATTCCATTGCTGGTGGTGGTGGGATAATAAGCGTTCCTGCTTATATGATAGCTGGTTTGCCTCCTCACATGGTCCTTGGAACTAACAAGTTTACAGCTTCTATGGCATCTCTTACTAGTTCTATTAATTTTATAAAGTCAGGTAACTGCAATTTTAAGTTTCTTAAAATAGTAGCACCCTTCACTTTAATAGGCTCTATTTTAGGCGTTAAGGCTGTACTTCTATTGGATGAAAGTTTTCTTCAACCTTTAGTTCTTGTGCTAGTTCTTGCCATAGGTGTTTATACATTCTTTTCTAAATCCATTGGGGAAAAGGATAATTTTAAGGGATTAAATAAAAGGAATATGACTATTTCTATAATCTTTGCTTTTTCACTAGGATTCTATGACGGATTCTTTGGACCTGGTACAGGCTCCTTTTTAATCTTTGGTCTTATTAATATTTTAGGTTTTAATTTTCTTAAAGCTTCAGCCAATGCTAGAGTTTTAAATTTTGTTAGTAATATTGCTGCTCTTGTTACCTTTGCTTTTAGTGGTAACATAAATTACTTAATTGGTTTACCTGTTTGTTTATTTATGATATTAGGAGCTAAGCTTGGAACAAAGTTAGCTATTAATAAGGGTTCAAAGGTTATTAAACCTATTTTTGTTACTATGTCCCTTGCGGTAGCTATAAAAATGTTATTACAACTATTCTAATATTAAATATTTTATATATTAGGAATAATTTTCTTTACAGGAACTTATCCTTAGCCTATACTTATTAATGTGTGCTAAAAAGGAGGCTTTGTGCTCATGTATTCATTTGTTGTTTTAATTATTATAATTATTATTGGATTTTTAGTTTGTAAAAGAAATTATAAAAATAGAGCTAATCATATTAATGGCAATTTATTAGAGTATTGTTATCACATTGTTGTGGAATTTGAAGAACTTAACTTTGAACAACGAGGGAAGTTTAAGGATTCTCTTACTCAAAAGGAATCGGAGCTATTTGATGGAATAATAACTAGAAGCATAGCTTTAGGTAAGAATCTTAACATACTTCAAAGTCATATGTTTAATCTAGAGTCTATTATGAAAAAAATAAAGGCACAAAAAACTAATATAATGCAATAAAAAATATTAAAAAAATATTTTAATAAATATTTAGATATAATTTCTCATATTATACATAAACTAAATGGGAATCTTAAGAAAGGAATGATATTATGAATTTTAAAAAATTAATAACAAATACTTTAGCTATTGTAGGTGCTGTTGTGGTTGTAGATAAAATTGTAAATGCCGTTTCAAACAAGAGCATAAAGTCTATAAGTGAGGCTCTTATGAAGGGTGATTTAAATGAAGAGGAAGATAGAGATGAAGATTCAGACCTATGTCAATGTAGCTTTTTAGATGATGACTATGAAGAAAATCTAAATGCTTGTCACTGTGGTGAAGATGGTGAAATTGATTATGAAGCTTTCCCTGACATAAAACAATATGAAGATAGTGACGAAAGTGCTTTTCAGTATGCTATAAAAACTGAACCTATTACGGATACACCAAAAGAAGTATAATATGTATTAAAGTCCACCTTCCTTATAAGAAAGTGGACTTTTTAATTATCTGTGATGTTTTTTATGATGTTTTTTCTTCTTCTTGCTCTTCTTCTTACTTGGATAACATTCATCATATTCTTTATAATCATAGCATTTCTTTTTATGATGTTTGTGTCCATAATCACAATTATTTAGATACATGTTTTGAAGTAAATATTCACACTTCATGCAGTTGCTCTTAGGCTGCACACATTCCTCACATACCTTATAACTTATTGGATCACGATTTTCTAATCTACGACGATCTCCTTCATATTCTTCTCTTAGGATGTCATCATATACTGGTTTTTCATATCTTTTACTATTCTCAACATCCTCTAATAAAATATGATTTTCTTCTTGTTCTATACCTTTTGTATCTATTTCTTCATAGTCTATGTGTTCTTTAAAATTATTTCTATCGATTATATCATTGTCATCATGGACTTGTTTTTCAATATCATCATACTGCTCTTCATTCCACTTATCATATTCCTCGTGATGCTCCTCATAGTTTTTATTACATCTTTGACAAGGATTTTCACATTTTTTATCTAGCTTTTTATAAGGGTTCTCTCTTCTACACTCTCTATTAATTTCAGAAAGACCAAATTTATCCCTAGAGTCCCTATTATCATAATATTTTTTATATGCTCTTTCAGCTTCTAATCTCTTCATATATAAAATATCATCAAATTCATCATCAGTTTCTACAAAATCATCATAGATATCAAAATCTTCTTTTCTTTCAATAGGTTTAATAAATCTTTTTGCTAAACCATCTACAGGATCCTTAAATTCTACAGATTTTACATCAGTATAATCATCTACATCCCATCTGTTATTACATTGACATTCCTGGGAATTTTCATTATTTAATACTATCTCTCTACCAAAGGTAACATTAGCACTAGCTCTCTGTTGTGAAAAATCTCCATCGGTATCAAAGGCTTCAATAGACATTATATACTTTTCTCCTAGACTTGGTTTGTTAGCTAGTTTTAAAACATAGGAGTTAGCATCTCTGCCTAATGTAGTTACATAGTTGGAGTTTATGAATATATTATATCCACCTAAATCTATATCTGTATTTTTAGTCCAATTCATTCTTATTTCTTGGCCTGTTGCTACTGCTCTAAAATCTCTTACATTTCTAGGTTGCGTTAATAAATCTAAATTTTCTGGTCCATAGTTTAAGTCTACTGGTGGATTTACTCCAGGCATAGTTCCCGTTTCAGTAAATTGCCACATTCTCCATCTAGTCCATCCACCTTGATCCCTTGGATATGGAGGATTAGATGGTAATTCTGGATACATAGCAATCCAAAGTGGCATATCTGCTAGAATAAAGCCTTTCTTAGTATGGTAGAAGTTGTTATATAAATCAATAAAAAATGCTCCAGTATATATCATCATTTTTCTTCTAGTTTTTCTTTCAAATCTCTTTCTAAATCTATCTACCCAATCTAGTAAGGCATCTGTAGATATAGATTTATCTAGTGGTGCTTCAATGTCAATTACAGGGAATAGATCTCCATATCTTCCTGGTCCATAAGCTTGTTGTAATATGTCTATAAATCCATCACATTGAACATCTGCGGTAGTTAAATCTGTGGAAGGTACTGCATAGTGATATGCACCTGTTTTTACTCCCACATTTCTTAATCCGTTTACATACTCAATAAATTTTCTGTCTATTCTAAATCTACCAGTACCATAACCAGAACCACGTAAATAAGCATATGGGGTTTGTGTTGCAAGTAGAGTATAATTTACATCGCCCCTATATTCATTTAAATCAGGACCTATTATGTTACGACTAGTTTTATTTTGCATACTCTCCTCCGAAATTGAATGCTTCACTTATTATATTACTAGTCATATATCCAATGTGTTACAACATTTTTATTTAAATTTCAAATTAAATATATATGATTTTTTTGAAATCCTCTCATTAAATATTAATATATAGTACATGATTATCTACTGATTCTTTACTTTAATTTCCCCACTCTGCAAGTTTACCTCATATATTTTATTGATTAACAAAATATTTTCATCCCTTCTGTTATTTCCTGAATAGGTTATATAGAAAATCGTATTATTTTTATCTTTAAATAAGCTCTTGTAGTAGGTGGTAACTCCCTTTACATATTTATCAGAATCCTTATTTTGAGAGTTTGATGATTTTATATCTTTTATAAAATTAAAAACTTCATCTTTAATATAGTTATTAATTTTCATCTCTATATCCTTGTTTATCATATTTTCAATTTTAGGATAACATAAGTACTGATTAAAATCTTCACTACTTTCTTCATAATTTATTGTTTTTATTATTGGGGCTTCCACTTGAATATTTACTTTATTTAAACCTTTAGGAAATTTACTTAGGGGTATATAAAATTTAGGAATTCCTGCTACGTAGGGAGCAATTTCATATTCATCAAAATATATAACTAAGTCTTTATCTGTTAAAAAAAACTTTTGATTATAAGGGATTACATTTAGTTTATCTACAGCTTCTTTGAAATATAATTCAGGATTTTTATTTATAGTAGCTTTTACATTGTCTAAAATAATTTTATTATAATTCCTATTATTACCCAAGAAATCTTCAATGACTCCTCTATTTCCTGTATTTATATCAAAGTTAAAGGACTCATCTACTGAAGATCCATGAGCTCCACCTGTATAACTATATAGGTTTAGTGTTATTGAAAGGATATTATTCTTATTATAAGTCACATTATTGTTTACATTAATTACATAGGGTTTTGGTTCTAATCCAACTTTTATATTATATTCATTGTCTCTAATAGATAGCTTTGTTATATATTCTTCAAAGTCATTAATTCTTTTTGATATCTTATTATTTATAAGTTCTTCTGCTTCTTTATTTTTAGCAAGATTTACAATGGGTTTATTGATATTTACAGATACATACTTATTAGAATATACCTTCTCCTGGTTTTCTATTGTGACACCTTCTTCATCTTTCAGTATATTATTAACCATTCTTGGTAAAGATATCTCTACGGAATCTGGATCACTGTGTGTATCTATAGCAAATGCTCCATGAAAATTAGTAGTTAATAATAAAACTAAAATTAAATATATAACTTTCCTCATAACATTTCTCCCTTCTATAAAATATATTTTAAATAAAATAACTTTATATTAGTTTGCCCATATAAATCCTGTGTACACCTGTTAATTTTTAATAAAAAAAATGCCTTAACCCTTAGTTAAGACATTTTTAAAAATTAATTTTTTTATAATTTAATTCTTAATTTATTTAATATAGTACTTGTTATAAATTGTGGTCCACCTACTATATACATTTTACTTATACTATCTCTATTTTTTGTAACTACATTCATCACTGGTGCTTCTACATCAGTTGTATTTGTTAATAGTACAAAAGATTTTTTTTGTGCTGCTAAAGCTGAAATAGAAAGTGCATCTGGGAAATTTGTACCTAGAGCCATAAACATTTCACTACTAGTTAGACTACCTTTAAATTTATTAAAAATCTTCTCATTAGTTTCGTATCTATCAGCTCCTCCGATTCTCTCTGGACCCTTTACACTTTTAGCTACACTATCTGATATAACAGTGGTTCCCCCTATTATATAACTTCTAGTAATAGACTGCTTATCTAAATAATTTTTCACTGTACCTGTTAATACACTTTTTTCAGTTAAAAGTATAGGCATTTTTCTTACCCCTGCCACAGCTGATATAGAAAGGCTGTCTGCAAATCCTGCACCTGTTGCAATGGCCACTTCACCGTTAGTTCCTACTGCCTGCGCAATTTTTACAGAGGTCTCATATCTATCTAAACCGCCTAATCTTTCTGTAGATATAGACATAGCTTTAATTCCATTTTCAAAGGATGTTGAAAGGACAGTAGGTCCCCCAACTATAATGGCTTTTTTTACCTTTAGGCTAGAGAGTAAGTTTTTTAACTCACTTTGACTACTTAAAGATTCATTTCTTGCTAGTAATATCGGTGCATTATTTTTTGCTGCCAATGGTCCTGCACACAATGCATCTGGATAACTCATTCCCGGTGCTATTATTACTGTATCGGAAGTTGTCCATCCTTTTTTTGCTGCTAGATAAGAGGTCTCAAATCTTGTAGCTCCATACATTCTCTCTCCTGGGGTTGAAGAAAGGGTTACATTAGCTTCTAAATAATTAGTAATACCTTTACTTATACCACTAGCTAATAATTCTTGATAAGCATTAGTGCTCATTTTAATTGCTTCACTTTTATTACTTATAAAACCACATTCTGCTAAAACTGAAGGCATTTTAGTTTCTCTAACCACATGAAAATCAGCAGTCTTTACTTTTCTATCATAAGCTCCTGTACTACTTATTAATTGTTTTTGTACAGAATCTGCAAGGGGCTTTGAATCCATTCTATTAGGATAATAAAAAGTTTCAATTCCATAGGCAGCAGTTGTAGTTGCTGAATTTATATGAATTGAAGCAAAGGCATCAGCTCCTGAATTATTAGCAAAGGAACTAATTTCTCTAAGCTCCAAAAACTTATCTGTAGTTCTACTCATTACTACTTCTATCCCTTGTGCTTGAAGAATTCTTTGTACCTTAAGAGCTATCTTTAAGTTTAAATCTTTTTCTTGTAATCCGTTCGCACTAGCTCCAGAATCCTTTCCACCATGTCCTGCATCAATAAATACTCTATAATTACTATTAGCTGTAATAGTTTTTCCAGTGGTTGCAGTTAAAGTTCTAGCTGCTGCTACTTCTTTAGTTGGATCTTTTACTAATACTTCATAAACATAAGTACCGCCTTCACTTTCAAGGGTTATAAAGGTTTCCCCTGTAGCTACCCCCACAAATTTTCCATTTTCGTCTACTTTGACTATACTTTCATCTCTAGAACTTAATTTAAAAGGAATTGAAGCTTCTTCTTCTGCTAAAAGGCTAGTATGGCCAATTGCTTGTCCAATATCAATGGATAATCCATCTTTCACAAGTACATTAGCCCCTTCATTTTCACTTAGTATTGTTTGTAATTGACTTTCTGTATTACTTATGCCACCATCTTCTGCTACAGCTAATCTACTAACTGGAGATACCATAGTAATTGTTAACATTGCAGTTATTGCACATAGTAGCTTTCTAATACGACTTTTACTTCTTTTCACTCTTCTTTCCCCCTATTATACATAATTATACATTTTATCACTAAAATATAGTCACCATTAATTTTATTCTACATATATCATTCATATCCTTTTGATTTTTGATAAATTATGTGGAATTTTTACTTTTAAACTGTTACTTATACATTATAACATATAAATTGGGAGTAATTTGTAAACTTTTAAAAGATATATCCTAATGACTTTCATCACTATGATATACCTTTTAATTCTTACTTTAAATTATAAAATCTTTTGGATCATGGTCCTTTGCTTTAGGACCATTGTATTCAGCCTTAGGCCCATTAAATACAGTTTTTGCACTTTCTACTTGAGGATCATGATTTATATTTTTCTTCTTAAAATGTCCATCTTCTTTTTTGTTATTTTGTGTTCTTTTCATATTTGTCACGGTATCACCCCTTTGTAATATTAGATTAACCACAAATCTTTAGTTTATACTTTTTAAAGTTTCTTAAATTTAAAAATAATATATTTTCTAATATTTACCTGCATTTATAATCATATTATGATATAATTATAGTATTATACTCATATATTAAGAGTAAACTTATTATAAAAAATAATTTAAAGGAGGTATTACAATATGGAATACAATTTATCAACTTTAGAAGCTTTTCAAGTTTTAGATTCTCATCCAACTTACAGAGCTATTAATGCTGAAGGTCATACTTTAGAACTTAGAGGTCCAGAAAAATTTATCATTCATAGACGTGTAAAACTTGCAAAAGATAAGCATGTAAGTCTAAATGATACATGGAGAATAATTAAGCCTATTGATTATGAACTAGCCAATGAGCTATTCAAGAAGCTTAGAACTATAGAAATTAGATTTGAAGATGGTACTAAGAAATTCTATTCAAAGATGCCTGACAATGGTCATGTTATCCTTGAAAGTGATCTACCACATTATAAAAATTGCTTATTTTATTGTTTTAGTTACTATGAAGAGTAAAATTTTTATGTAAGGATTTATTATGGATATTGATGAGTGCATAAATAAAAAATAGACTATGAAACTTAATTTACTGTTTCATAGTCTATTTTTTGTAACCTTTAAAGTACCTACTAATATATTATATATAGATAGTACTTTTTAGGAGATTTACATGGAATTTTACGGAAGCCAAACTGAAAAAAATCTGAAAAAGACTTTTACTGGTGAGAGTAAGGCTAACACTAAATATACATTGTATGCAGAAAAAGCTAGAAGTGAAGGTCTTCACTATGTAGCTCAAGTTTTTGATGAAACTGCATTTAATGAACTTGCCCACGCTAGAAGAGTATTTGGTGAATTTTTAGGTGAAGTAAACTCTACAGAAGAAAACTTAATGAATGCCTTTATGGGCGAAACTGCTGAAGCAACTGCAATTTATAAAGAATATGAAGAAGTCGCAAGAAGGGAAGGGTTCGAGGAAATAGCAGACTTCTATAAAGAACTTGCGGAAGTGGAAGCTGAGCATGATTTAAGATTCCGTGCTCTATACAACAGATTACTTAGCTCTACATTGTATAAAGGGGATTCTGATTCTCTATGGCAATGTACTAACTGCGGATATATTCATGAGGGTGACACTGCCCCTATGGTATGTCCTCTTTGTAAATTCCCTCAAGGATGGTTTGAGCCATATTGTAACCCTCTGGAATAAATATAAAATAGCGTAGATACCCATCCCCCAGGGTCATCTCGCTATTTTATTTTTATTATATAAAGGTTTTTAATGATTCTTATAGAAATATTTAATTTATATGCAATGGGGTTAAACTTATACATATTAATTTTAATCTTCTACTATATATTAACTTTACATTTCATTTTTTTATTAAAAGTTTAAATTTATTTATTATAGGAGTTATTATGAGTATTAAAATATTAATTTGTGATGATGATGCACTAATAAGAGAAAGTTTAAAAATTATATTATCCATGGATGAGGAGTTAAATGTTGTACATGTTTGTGAAAATGGTTTGGAAGCCGTTAATTACTGCTGTAATAACTCTGTGGACGTGGCACTTTTAGATGTTCGTATGCCTAAATTAAGTGGTGTAGAGGCAACTAAGGAGATTTGTAAAGTCACATCAACCAAAGTCATTATATTAACCACCTTTGATGAGGATGAATATATTTCTTCTTCACTAAGGAATGGAGCAAAGGGTTATTTACTAAAAAGCAATTCTCCAAATACTATTATTAACACCATAAAAGTAGTTCATAATGGAAGTGACGTAGTGGAAAATGGAATTATAGATAAGCTCCTTTCTAAATCTTCTCCAGTATGCCCTAACCTTAATATGAATAATTTTTCTAAAAGAGAAGTGGAAATTATAGAATCCATTGCTGAGGGTTTAAGTAATAAGGAAATTTCTGAAAAGCTATATATCTCTCAAGGTACAGTGAAAAATTATATTACAAACATATTAACTAAAACTAATTTAAAGCATAGAACCCAAATTGCAGTTTATTATTTAAAAGGAAAAATTTAAGTATGACGAAAGTCATATAAAGTTATGACCTTTTCCACTTATTAGTGGGAAAGGTTTTTTATATAATTTAAATATAGGATATTCTAATTATATTTAAATTTCAGCTAAGAAATATAAATAAGATTTTTATAAAATACTTAATAATTTTTTAGCTTAAAAAGGGGTTGTTATAATGTTAATAAATATAGAAAACCTGACTAAAAATTTTGGTGATAATATTGCTGTAGATAACTTAACTCTCTCTATTGAAAAAGGTGAAATTCTTGGTCTTTTAGGTCCTAACGGTGCAGGTAAAACTACTACTATAAATATAATCACCTCCATACTAAAGCCTACTAAAGGTAATGTAGAAATCTTTGGAAAGTCTCTTTATAAGTATGGACCAGAAATAAAGGCTCGTATGGGTATTGTACCTCAATGCATATCTTTATACGAAAACCTTACAGTAGAAGAAAATATTAATTTTTTTGCAAAACTTTATGGATTAAGGGGAGCTTCTTTAAGAGAGGGTTTAAACTATGCTCTAGATTTTACCTCTTTAGAGGATCATAAAAAAACTAAGTGTAAAAATCTATCTGGTGGAATGCAGCGTCGATTAAATATTGGATGTGCCATAGCTCATAAACCTGAAATTATAATTATGGACGAACCTACCGTAGGAATAGATCCTCAATCAAGAAATCATATATTAAATATGGCAAAGGACCTTAATAAAGAAGGTTGTACTATTATTTATACTTCTCACTACATGGAAGAAGTTCAACAGCTGTGTAATAAAATTGTTATTATGGATAATGGAAAGCTAATAGCAAAGGGAACTAAGGATGATTTAATCTCTTTAATTTCTGATAACTCCACTTTAGAAATTGAAGGCTATGATATTAATGAATCTGTTTTAGAAAAGCTTTTAGAAATAAAGGGAGTAAAAAGCTATTTCTTAAATGAAAATAAAGTACAGATAACCTCCAGTAAAGATGTATCAAATTTAAGTTCTATTATTAATTTTTTTACTTCTAATAATATAGATATTAGAAATATGGGTTATAAAACCTTAGATTTAGAAGATGTATTCTTAACTTTAACTGGCAAAAAGCTTAGGGATTAGGAGGAAATTATGAAATTTTTAAATGTTGTTTATTATGATATATTAGACCTAGTTAGGGATAAGACCTCCATGTTATCCATGATAATTCTCCCTATATTATTTATGACTACCCTTGGAATAACTTTAAGTGGAGCCTTTTCTTCAAGTTATGAATTTAAACCTAAAACAGTGCTATATGTGAACAATCTTTCTACCACATCTGAGTATAGTGAAGAAAAACTTATATTAAATAACTTCTTAGAACTGGGGAAAAAAAATAATATAATCTTTAAAGAAATTTTCTCTTTAGAAGAAGGCAAGAAAGAAGTGCAAACTGCTAATTCAATATTCCTAGAACTTAAGGACAAAAATATTATAGTTTATAAAAATTCTAAGAATAAATATTCCACAAATATAGTTATAAGTATGCTAACCTCCATATCTAAAAAAGTCACTCTAAAAAGTATTACCAATGGTAATATTGAAACTTTAGACAAAGGCTTTACCACTGCCACTGAATTTAAGTCAAAAAAAGGATTTACCTCCTATGACTATTATGGAATCGTAGAAATAACCATGATGGTCCTTTATGGTTCGGGCTATGGGTTTTATACCATTTATAATAATAGAAGAAACAAAATAGAAGCTAGGTGCTTTCAAGGGAACCTTTCTAAAAATTCCTATATACTAACTAAAGTTACTTCAACTTTTATTGTAACAGTGATATCACTGATTCCTGCAATGCTTTATTCCATATTTGTTTTAAAAGCATATTGGGGTGAGGATTACTTCTCTGTTATAACACTCCTTTTATCTTTAAATTTCTTTGGTACTACTCTTGGGATTTTATTTGGATATATTTTTAAAGACGAAAAACATGGTTCCTTCTTTCTTAATACCTTAATTATACCTGTTATGACCTTTTTAGGTGGAGGATATATATATTTAGAAGATGGTAATAAGCTTCTTGATATAGTACGCTATATTTCACCTTTAACCTTAATAAATAAATCTATTCTTTCCATAGCTTTTTATGAGGACTATTCTAAGTTTTGTATAAGTATTCTCTACTCTGTAGCACTGGGGATTTTATTTTTAGCTTTTACTTTCTATATATCAAATAAAAAGGAGGCTTATTAATGAAGATTTTATTAGTTATGGCAGAAAAAAATCTAAGGCTTATATTTAAAGATAAGCTTTCTATAGTACAACTTTTTATTCCTATAATAATAATAATGATTAGTATAAATTTATTTAGCTTCAGCAATGGAACTGTAAAAATCGGAATTATAGATGAAGATTGCTCTGATTCATCAAAGCTTTTAATAAGTAGTTTAAGTAATAATTCTTCAATTAGTACAGTACCTCTTGAAAGCTCTACTGTTGAATCAACTATGATGGAAACATCTATTCCTGTCACCATTGAAATCCCTAAAGATTTTGAAGAAAGTATTATAAATGGAAGTCCTAAAAAGATTAACGTACTTTCTGAAAAAGACAGTTCTATGGGTGATGCTATTACCTCCATAGTAAATCTTCAAGTAGAAGATTTATATAACTTGGGCATTAATTCTAATAAAAGCAATGATGAATATGAAAATCTTTTATTAAAATATAGTGATGATCCAGTTAAAATAACCTCTAAAACCTTATCAGATTTAGAGAATGATTTTGAATTAACTCAAACTGCAATTGCCTTTGTAATTTTCTTTCTCATGATGAGGGCATCCTCTATATCTTATATAGTATTATCAGAAAGATGGAATAAAACTTACTATAGAATATTTACTACTCCAGTTACCTCCTTTCAATATATTGGAGGAAATATCTTAGCAAACTTTTCACTTTTAGCTTTTCAACTTTTAATTACCCTTATAACTCTAAATTATTTTGTAGATATATATACCGGAGTGAGCTTTATTCCTCTGTTTATTTTGTTATTAGGAATAGCCCTAGTTACTGTAGCCTTTGGTACTTTTTCCATAGCTTTATTTTTTAATTCTAAGGGATACGGTATGTTTTCTAACATTGTAATTACTATCACTACTATAGTATCAGGTGCTTTTACTTCCATTAATTTTTTACCTGAAAGTGTTAGATTTATAGCTCCCTTCACTCCTCAGTACTGGGTAATGAATGGGATAACTAAGCTTCAGATGGGCATGGGAATAGACTCTATTATTACTAATTTTGGAATATTATTACTCTTTTCCATTGCGCTATTTTTAGCTTCAGCCTATAAGCTTAAGTTCAAACTTCAATAAAAGTTTTATATGTAATGTAATTATTATAAATTCTGTATTAAAGACCATTATAATAAACCCTCACTAAGAAATTTAAATATTAGTGAGGGTTTATCTATGTATTCTTTCCTTTCAATGATATAATTAAGCAATAATATTTTTTTAATTTTACTTTGAAAGAAGGGATATAATGAGTATATTATCTTTAAAAAATGTTTCTTTTCAAGATGCTAATACAAAAGTTCTAAAGGACATTAATTTAGAAATCAATGAAGGAGATTTTATAACTATCACAGGTCCTTCTGGTGGTGGTAAATCAACCTTACTGAGAATTTTAGGGGACTTAATTTCACCAACCTCTGGTCATATATGCCTGAGAGATAAGGATTATTCTGAAATCCCCCCTCTTAAACTACGCAATGAAATAAATTATTTTTTCCAACAACCTTATTTGTTTGGTAATACTGTCTATGATAATCTTTCTTTTCCCTATGAAATTAGAAAGAAAAATATAGATGATAATAAAATATATACTCTTTTAGAAAAATTTAATATGGACAGGGAATACCTGAGTAAAGATATAAACAAATTATCTGGTGGCGAGAAACAAAGAATTTCCCTTATTCGCTCTCTTCTCCATCCAGGTCCTGTTCTCTTACTAGATGAGATTACTTCAGCGCTGGACAAAGAAAATAAACTTTTAGTTGAACATATTATGAAGGATATGAATAAGAAAGGTCATACAATCTTATGGATTACCCATGATATATCTCAAATAAAGGACTTAAGCAATAAAAAGATTATTATAGAAGATGGAACAATAATTTCTAAGGAGGGATTTTAATGAGTACTCTATCCCTTATAGTTTCTTCAGTATTAATTTGTATTCCTATTTTCATCTCCTATAAAGAAGATTTAGGACTAGGTAAAGATATACTTATTAGCATGGTTAGAGCCATAATACAATTAGTTATAGTAGGATATATACTTCAATTTGTATTTAGCTTAGAAAACCCAATATTCACTATTTTATTAGTTACACTAATGATTATCAACGCAGCACTTAACACCAAAAAGCGTAGTGAGAACATAAAAAGCCCTGTTAGAACATCCTTTATAGCTCTATTTTCAGGTGCTTTTATAACTCTTTCTATATTAGTACTTTCTGGTGCTATTAACTTTATTCCTAATGAAATAGTACCTGTAGCCGGTATGGTTGTCAGTAATTCTATGGTTGCTATAAATCTCAGTTACAAAAACCTTAATACTACCTTTAGTAGTAAGAGAAATGAAGTTGAAGTTAAACTTGCCCTTGGAGCTACAGCTAAGGTTGCATCTAAAGAGATTCTTAAAGATAGTATAAAACTCTCAATAATGCCTTCCATTGATTCTGCTAAAACCCTTGGCATTGTATCTCTTCCTGGGATGATGACTGGATTAATTTTAGCTGGATCATCTCCACTTATGGCAATAAAATTTCAAATAATGGTTACCTTTATGATATTATCTTCAACCTCCATTGCTACTCTAATAGCAACCTATATCTCCTATAAAAGCTTCTTTAATGAAAGATCTCAATTAAAAATATAGTATTAATATAAGGATTGTCTAAATAAATTAAATAGTTATTTAGGCAATCCCTTATTAAATTACTCTATTATGATAAAGGAAGAATCATTATTATAGTAAATCCATCTTCTCCATTAAAACTAATATTCCCTCCAAGGTCTATTACCCTCTCCTCCATTGCCTTAAGTCCAATGCTCTTTTTTATATTCAATACTCCATCACCATTATCTTTTATAGATACTCTTACAATCTTATTTAGCACTTCAATATTTAAAGAAACATTGTTACCCCTAGAGTGTTTTTTTATGTTTGTAATTCCCTCCATTAGGTTATTAATTATGCACTTCCAATGACTATAGGTAAGCTTGTCTATATTTCCACAGTGATTAAAGGTATATACATAACTATTATGACTAAAAGCATCATCCATTATAGATTTCACTCTATTTATACCTAATTGTTCCTCAGAAGGCTTAATTACTTTTAAAGTTTTTCTAATATCATCCATACCTTCCCTTAGAACTTGAATAGTTGTATTTATCATATTTTTAGCTTCATTTTTATCTTTATCTATTACTACCTTTGTGGCTTCTAGATGCATTAAACTAGAAGCAATAGTATGTCCAATTTTATCATGCATTTCCTTTGATAGCTTATTTCTTTCTTCCAACTTTGTGGTATATATTATCTGTTTTGAATAATTTTTTTCTTTTTCTACCTCTTTAGTATACTTGTCTATTTTCTCTCTTAACATTAAGTTTTCTTTCCATATTTTATCTATTTTACTTACTTTATTAATTAATATCTTTGCTACTATATAGTAAAATATTGCAAACAATAAACAATTCATAACTATATCTTTTGGTATCATGGTTGTAAATATGATACTCCCTATAAAAGAATAGCTAAGCTTTATATTCATTAGTATGCCTATGTCAAAAAAGGTAAATGGTATTAATATGAAAAATATACTGTTGTATTTTATACCTAGTCCATAAGAAATACAGAAAGACATGGCTGATAAGCATACCCTAATCTTAATATTTTCTAAATAATAAAAAGCTATGTTTATTATTATAAAACAGAGTATTCCTATAATTATAGAGCTTTGGAAGGAGCCATAAATTATATATATATAGATACTAAATATGAGCCCAAATAATTTTATATTAAGAAAATAATCATCCCTGTTATTAAGCATGCAATTTCCACCTTTGCTAAATATTATATCTTTATATTATCACAATAATAAGGTCCTTCACAAAATATATCACTAATCTGTGATAAAATATTGAGCATGTACTTTTATTATTAAAATACATGCTCAACATTTATTTTTATGAATTTATTTTATGAAAACTCTTTTTATTATTGACCTAAGTTAGATTCTGTGACTTCTATTTCTTCTCCCTCACATAGAGTTATGGTTGCATTTTCCTCAAGGGTATTTACCATACTTTCCTCCTTTTGTTTTTCATATTTTTCTTTTCCTCTAAAAAACATTAGAAATATTATCACTGGGATTTGAACAAATATAAGAGCTGCAAGTATTCCAAACACACCTGATAAATTTATATCCTTAAATCTTTTATAACTTAAAATGAATAACATTATATTTATAAAAACTATCAAGGTAATCTGAAAAGACATGGAAGCCGCTATTAGCAACCCATTATCAGTTTTTTCAAGTTTAAAAGTAATAAATGTTCCAATAATCTCTAAAATTATAAATCCTATAAAAAAAGCTAGTACATATATACTATATTTTTTTCTTCCTATTCCTTTGTTAAGTAAAAATAAGTCATCACTCATTTCATCACCTCATTAACAGTATTTTACAGTAACCTACTATAATTCTATACACATTTTCAAATATTATAACTAAAATCAATAAACCTCTGGAAATTATTTTAATAATCTCCAGAGGTTTATTTCAATACTACAACATATTTCTATATAAATATTACTTTTTACTTTTATATAAGTCTACATATTCATTATAAACTACAACTACTTTTTCTATATAGTTTACTGTTTCTTTAAATGGTATTGTATGAACTACTTCTCCATCCTTGGAATATCTAGGATCCTGAAGCCATTTGCATACATTCCCTATGCCACCATTATAAGCTGCTAGCATTTCATTTGTATATTTAAGTTGATTTTTTAAGTAATTTAGATACCAACACCCCATTTCTATATTCACATCTTCATTCTTCAACATTTCTATAGAGAAGTTTTCTATATTTAGTTGCCTGGCTATCCATTCTCCTGTACTTGGCATTATCTGCATTAATCCTACAGCTCCCATAGATGAAACAATATCCTTATCAAACCCACTTTCTGTTTTAATTATAGCTGCAACTAAATAAGGATCTAGTCCATAGATTTTACTGTATGCTTCAATTTCTTCACTATACGGTACTTGTATATGATTCTCTACTATATCTTTTTCATTACTATCTACTTCCTTAATCTTTTCATTTTCATGTAAATTCATAAAATATAAATTAATACATATCCCTGCTATAAATAAAATAGCCGTTATACTAATAAACTTAAGATTTAACTGCTTTTCTTCTAATATTTCCATTATACCTCCATTAACAATGTATAACTTTATTATTTAAATTAGAATTCATGTATTAATTAGTATTTCACCTTTACCATAAAATAAACAAAAAAGACTTTAAAATAAAAATTAATTTATTTTAAAGTCTTAATTTAACCGATGACTACCTTTATACTAAAGTTTAAATTGTTCCATAAACTCTTTCATATTTTCTGTAAGTCCAAGTAATTTTTCTGCTGCATTTGCAACTTCATCACTAGAAGCTGTAAGCTCTTCTGTAGATGCAGCTATTAGTTGTGTATTTCCTGAAACCTCAGAAGATATTTGGGTTGAGTTTTCTATATTTTCAGTAATAGAATTCTTTTCTTCTATAATTTCTTTAGAGCTAACTGCTACATCTTCTATTTTAGGTACCATATCTAAAACTAATGCTGCAATATTTTTAAATGACTCTATAGCATTATCTACACTAATTAATCCGTTATTTAATTCTCCATTTATATTATTGCTTTTAATTTCTATAGTTTCACTCTCTTTAATAGCATTATTTATTACATTATAAATATTTTGGGTAGATTCCTTGCTTTGCTCTGCTAACTTTCTAATTTCATCAGCTACTACTGAGAAACCTCTTCCAGCTTCTCCAGCTCTTGCAGCCTCTATAGCCGCATTTAATGCTAGAAGATTTGTTTGTTCAGATATACTATTAATAATTTCTGTTATTTCTGTTACAGTTTCCATACTAGATTTCATACTATATATAGAACTATTAAACTCTTTAAAGGAATTACTTAACTCATTCATGGCCATGGCTAACTTTTCCATATCTCCATTACTCTTATCAGCTTTGTTATTAATATTTTCTGCCATATCACTAATATTATATATGTCACTTATATTATTAGAAAGTTTATTATCGAATTCTTCTAGTTCTTTAGTTACATCTTCCAATTCCTCAGCCTGCCTTTGTGAGCTTGTAGCAGTTTCTTCTATACTCTCACTTATGCTTTGAGCTCCTGATACAAATTCTTCTGCTAAAGCAGCTAGAGATGAAGCCTCACTTTCAATAACCATGGAACTATCTTTAACATTTAGAATCATTCCACCTATAATTTCCTTACTTTTTTCTACAGCCATATATATATCTTTGATTTCATCATTTCTCATTTTGCCTATATTTGATTTAGTGAAATCACCCTTTGCCATATCTTCTACAATAGTACCTATTTTACCTAATCTTTTAGTCATAGATTTAGCTACAACGTAGCCAAATATAAGACCTAACACTATAAAAATAACACATACAATCATTACTTTACTCTGTAATTCTGGTATTTCTGCTAATAGATCACTTCCACTGACTTCAACACCTACAGACCAACTTGTTGATTCCATATATGCGAAACCAATATATTTTTCATCTGCACCTTCTCTATACTCACCTGCACCTCGTTCTCCCGATGTCATCTTTCCTACAATCTGTTTCATATTTTCAGAACCATTTTTATCTTTTACTGCATCTAATAGTTTAGTTCCTATAAGCAAGGAATCATTATGAGCTATTATATTTTCTTCCCTATTTATTAAATATGCATTTCCACTTTTACCTATGGATACATTTGCTAGTACTGCTGATAATTTACTAGCATCTATATAAGCTATTAAGACACCCTTTATATTCCCATTTTCTTTTATAGGGGTACTTATAGCTATTTCTAACATATTATCAGTGGTACCTAAATATGGTTCACTAACAAATGTAAGCCCACTTAATCCATTTATAAAATAGTCCTTATCACTAATATTAGTACTTTCTCCTGAAGTATCTACGTAATTACCTTCAGTATCTACTATAGCAATTTCTTTCAACTCCATTTTTTCAGATATATTCTCTAATTTTGTTAATTTTTCTTTTATATCTACTGTATCATCTATTAAAAAGTCATTTATAGCTATTTGACTTACCATAACTCCATAACTATCTGTCAATTGATTTATTTCTCCTGCCATAGATGCAGCTACATTTTCTAAGAGACTTTTTGATTTGTCAGTAATAATTTTCTTATTCATAAAAAGAGAAAAAGCAGATAGAAATGCTGCAACTAATACTATGATTACTGTAAAACTTAACATAAGTTGCATTCCTATTCCTCTAATCCTTTTCTGTTTTCCTTTTTTAGTATTTTTAATTTTCTTACTTTTTAGTTCATTCTTTGCCCTTTTCCTGACCTTCATATCTTCCCCACCTTACTATATACAAAAAAATTTACAGCTATATATACGCTCTGTACATAGATATACTCGAAACAAAAAATAACATCCTTTACTACACAATATGGTACTTTTACTATTTTCTAAAAATAAATAATATTTTTAATATAAATTTAAGATTTGTATGATAGAATTAAATAAAAAAACGTAATATTATCTAAAAATTTGTAATTAAAGGGTGATGAATTATGAAATTATTATTAGTTGAAGATGAAATACACCTTGCGGAAGCTCTAAAAAATGATTTTGCACAAAAAGAAGAAGAGATAAAAAAACTATCTCTTCTTCTTTATATTTTAAATATTTTAAAGTTATCTTATACTATAATCTTTAGTTAATTCGAGATTATAATAGATTTATTAATAAGTATGTTAAACATATTATTAATAAAACATTATACATCATTTTTATCTTGCTTCTTTAAAATTTTTAACTTCTGTTTTATACCCGGCAATAACTACTTTTCCCACATTTTCATTAATGTAGTATATATAGCCTATTAGAACTTAACTTACGTGTTCGGAATGGATACGGGTGTAGCCTCTAATAGTATACTCACCAGATTTAGATTATTATTATTATTTACTATTGTTATAGATAATAATCACTAAACCTTGAAGTTTCTTTTGGCTACTTATTTTATTATAAATTTTTATTTATACTATCTACAAAATTATGTATATCTTTACTTATGATAAATTTCATGGAATAAGATTTTTCTTTTCCAGCTATAAAAATTTTATGGCCAAGTTTTTCTTCATTAGCCTCTACATATTCAATATCTTTATATTCTATAATGTCATCATAAACTAGGAAAAATCTTTTACCACAAAATCTGATTTTTTCATTAGTGGTTACTAGTACCCCCGTCATTGTATTTTGTCTTCCTTTTACAGTACTTTCAAAAGCACCTTCCACATAATAATTTATAACTTCATCTTTATTAAGTCTCTCTTCAATTAGTTTTAACAATTTTTCTTGTCTAGTCATCTTACAATCCTCCTAAAATAATAGTCATCACTATATATATTAATATACAGTGATGACCATTTCTATATTCTATACTTGTTTATTTTAATATTTTATCTATAAATATTTGCATTAAATTATTACTAATACTATACTCTATTAGAACCATCCACCAAATGGGCATATGCAGAATAATAGTATCAAAATTATCCACCAATCATCTCCACTTGAGCATTGGTTATAGTTTGGATATTGATGGCATGGAGGACATGGCTTTGGACATGGTGGACATGGTGGACATGGAGGATATGGTTTTGGACATGGTGGACATGGTGGGCATGGTCTATGATGTGATGGCTTACAATCATGTCCCCATTTTCCGCCTTTGCCTCTGAAGGACTCTTGTTCAAAATCTACTCCATCTGGTTGTCCATATCTGAAATCTTGAGCAAACATTTCTGTTGAAAAGTCTTGTTCATTATTTTCATCATAATAGAAGAATTCATTATTATTTAACATATTATATTTCTCCCCACTTTTTAATCAATTTTATAATAGTTTCTAACAACTAAACATCTTATAGTAACCTATAGTACTATAAAATATTTCTGTTTAGATCTAGTATATTAAAGTTTATCTACATTAAGAATTAGCTTTAATAGCTGTTCCTAATAATATAATATGTAATCATAATAATTTTGTGATGTATATTTATAAAAAATATTAGAAATAATAAGTTACTACTTTTAGTAATATATCCAGTAGATGTATTCATGTAATATATTACTAAAATCTATATGAGCTTATTCTATACTTAAATGTTGGCTCTATAAGTTTATATCATACTTGTCAGAATTAGATATTGGCAAATTTAATTTGAGTCTTATAGATACAGCTCTGCATAATAATATTATTGTGAAGCATACCCAAAAAGTTATATCGTAATTCACTCCATAAAAGTTAAATAAGTAAAATACCAATGCTCCAAGTATTGATGCCACGGCATAAATCTCCCTTTTAAAGATCATTGGAGTATCCTGAACAAAGGTATCCCTTAAAATCCCACCTCCAACACCTGTAATTAATCCCATACAAACTACTAAAAATATATTGCTATGAACTTGCTTAAAAGCTAAATTTGCACCTAATATTGTAAATGTAGCAAGTCCAATTGAATCTAAAATTAATATTACTTTTTTTAAGATAGCTATTTGCTTTCTTCTATTAGCTATTTTAAGTATTTGTTCCTCACTCATATATTTGTTACCTTGAGATTCAGAAATAATTTCCTTTCTTTTAGATGTAGTGTACATTGTAGATAATTTGGGATATCCATAAAAAGCCATAATAGAAACAACTATACTTATAATAAAATAAGTAGGATTTATAAAAGCAGCTGGTGGTGTTTGTCCTAAGGTTATATCTCTAAATATTCCACCTCCTATAGCTGTAATAATTCCTAAAAATATAACTCCAAATAAGTCTAATTTCTTTTGCATTCCTACTAAAGCTCCAGAAATTGCAAATGCAATTGTTCCAACAACTTCAAAAATAATTAATAGCATAATTGTATTCTCCTCTCTATTTCTATGTAATGATATTCCAATTTAATATTTTGCAATATAAAAGGAGTAAAAAACATAATTAATAAATGCTTTTTACTCCCTGTCCTTTTATCTGAAAGATTCCCTATAAAGGTTGCTTCGTTGATGCTCTTTAATTATTAATGTAAAGAGTCTCTCCAGGGTTATGTCCTGTTATTGTATTCAACCTGAAAGTTTCAAGTTAATTAAAAGCTTGTAATTAACTCTTTCTCCTACGGTTACTTAGTCTTTTAAAATTAAGTATCTTCAATAACATTCATCCATACAATATTAAGTTTAATTTTCTTCCTTACTTAATTTATATCAATTTTATATATAAATCAAGACATTTTTTAATATTAAATACTAATTTGATTATCTATACGATTTCAAAATTTAAAAGCAATATATTCTATCTTTGTAATTTTCAACAGAGCTTTCCATACCTAGAACTCGTTGTCCTTTAGGATCAATGGTTATCCATGGAAGTATCTACTCTTTAATTTAACTCTGAAATATATTGGAGTAAAGACCTTGTAATCATCCTATAAAAAAAACACCTTATAAAATAAGGTGTTTTGGTGGCTCACCGGGGGATCGAACCCCGGACACCATGATTAAAAGTCATGTGCTCTACCGACTGAGCTAGTGAACCAAACTACCTGGCAATAACCTATCCTTCCACACAGCCTCCCGTGCAGTACTTTTGGCTCTTTGAAGCTTAACCGTCGTGTTCGGCATGGTTACGGGTGTTACCTTCAAGATATTCTTACCAGATAAGTACATAGACATTATAATTATCTTTGTACTTTCACAAACTAAATAAGTTTGTCTTTAATGAAGAATTTTTTAATTCCTCATTAGCATTGCGATAATACTACTAACTTAGTTGTTGATATACGGATATTGCTCATATAGAAAAAGTCTGCAATATCATCGCCCAGTTAAGAAAACAACTGTTTTCTTTATCATCGAATACTTTCAATGACTTTTATTATTTTACTCGATTATTTATTCCATGTCAATAATATTATCTATATTTTTATCCATTTTTCTGACTATATGTATTTTGCCATAGTTGAAATCACATGTAAAATGAATATATAAATAATCTATTTAATATACTTAATATATGAATTTTAAATTTCCAAGGAGTATTTTATGGAGGATATAAGCAAAATAGCTACTAGCATAGACAATTTAACAGCACTAATATCATCTAGCCTTGATAAAATAAATGAAAGTTCTTCAGAATCTGCTTCTGATCCCAGTACTTTACTTTCTCTTAAAAGTGAGTTGATTTCTTTAACTGAAATTACTACTAGCTTAAATGTACTAAGAACTCAACTTAACCTATTGACACTTAATGATTATGAAGCTTTATATGTAGCTAATTGTATATCGCCTTTGCTTCAAATATTAGTTCAACTTTCTAACACATCTTATCTAACTATGGGCACAACACAATTGTTAAATAATTCTACTACCACTAAGCGAAAAACTTCTAAATTAAAAAAATCTGAAAAAACAGCTTATAAAATTCTAGAGCAAATTAACTGTGTATATCCTGTATTGGAATCTAGAATATATAACTTTATTAATAACATATGCAATTGTGAGGATTAACAAAAACACATGGAGTTACTTTCAAATTCACCCCATGTGTTTTTATTTTATTTACTTTACTCTCCAAGAAGTTCCTTCTTTACTATCTAACACTTCTATATTCATATCTAATAACTGTGCTCTAATTTCATCTGATCTTTTATAGTTTTTTTCTTTTCTTGCAATATTTCTTTCTTCAATAAGATGATTTATTAGTTTCTCATCAACTTCAATAGCCTCTTTTTCAATAGTCATTAAATTAAGTGAGAAAACTTTATCAAAATCTTCAATTAAAAATGCTTTCTCTTTATTATTTAATTCACCATCTTTTATAACCTCATTAAGCACTGTAAATGCATTGGCTATATTTAAATCATCACTTATTTGAGTTTTAAACTTTTCTTGATATCCGCTAATAAGTTCTTTATTCATATTATAGGTTTCATCAATATAAGTTAATATAGTTCCTATTTTTTTCTTTAATGCCTTATAGCCATTTTGAGCATCTTTTAGACTTTCAAAACTAAATACCAGTTGTTTTCTATACTTAGATTGTAAGCAGAAATATCTATAATCTAAAGGACTAAATCCTTCTTCTTCAAGTTTTGATACTGTTAAAAAGTCTCCGCTTGATTTAGACATTTTGCCTCCATCTAATACTAAGAATTCTCCATGAACCCAATAATTTACCCATTTATGACCTAACGCTGCTTCTGACTGAGCAATTTCATTTGTATGGTGAACTGGTATATGGTCTATTCCACCACAGTGAATATCAATATTCTCACCTAAGTATTTAATGCTCATGGTTGAGCACTCTAAGTGCCATCCTGGAAATCCTCTACCCCAAGGAGAATCCCATTGCATTATTTGATTGGAAAATTTAGAATTTGTAAACCATAGTACAAAATCTAAAGGATTCTTCTTATTTGGATCTATTTCTATTCTACTACCAGCTTCTAACTCATCTATACTGAGATTTGCAAGCTTTGTATAATCTTCAAATTTATCTATTTCAAAATATACATTTCCATTTGATTCATATGTGTAACCACGCTTTTCAAGCTTTTGAACAAATTTGATCATATCCTCTATGTGTTCTGTTGCTCTACATACCACTGTTGGTCTTTTTACATTTAGCTTTTTACAATCTTCAAAAAAAGCATCTTCATAAAATTTTGCGATTTCCCATACTGTTTTATGCTCACGGCTTGCACCTAGAGCCATTTTATCTTCACCTTCATCTCCATCTGATTGAAGATGACCTACGTCTGTTACATTCATAACATGTTTAACTTTATAACCTACATATTCCAAGGATTTTTTTAATGCATCCTCAAATATATAAGTTCTTAAGTTTCCTATATGGGCATAATTGTATACAGTAGGACCACAAGTATACATTCCAACTTTATTTTTATTGGCAGGAATAAATTCTTCTTTATTTCTAGTCATGGTGTTGTATAAATAAAAACTCATCTCATGTCTCCTTTACATATTTCTTATAACTAATGTTTTAATAATAATTACTGTTCTGTAACTTATAAATTATCTATATAATATATGCTTGATTATATTTATACTTTACATAACATTAAACTGTTTTTATTCTAAGTTTTATTAGTATAAAATATAAAAAGCTACAGAACCAACTGTAGCTTAAATAACAATTAAAATTTATATCAATTATTAATTACATTATTATAGCTCAGTAGTATCTTGTTAAATTATACATATGTTACAACAGCAACAACAACATCTACACATAATAATGCTCTCCTTTAAAATAATTTATATTTAAATTTTATCATATAATAATAATTTTACAAGTTATATGTATAAATAACCCTACAATTTATTTAAAATTTCTCAACAACTAAAACCTTTACAAGTTTTAAAGAGGATTTTATATTATTCTAAAGAATAACTATATATTATGTAACTATATTATAATAGGTGGTGATTATATGTCTATAGATATATACGTTAATGGAAAGGTTATATCCTTGGATAACAATAAGGTTTATGAAGCCTTTGCTGTGAGAGATGGAAAGTTTCTAGCAGTAGGATGTAATAAAGATTTACTGTCATTATTTTCTAAAGAAGATTACAAAGTTACAGATTTAAAAGGCAATACTGTAGTTCCAGGTTTTAATGATGCTCATATGCATCTACTTAATTATGGGTTTCAAAAGACTGCAGTAAGGCTAAATAACTTATCCTCCATAGATGAAATGATTAGTGTTGTGAAGTCTTATATTAATAAAAATAGTATTCCAAAGGATGCATACATAATTTCTAGAGGTTGGAATGATAACTACTTTAAAGAACAACGACTTCCTAATAGATATGATTTGGATAAAATCTCCTGTGATCATCCAATTATATTTTCTAGAATATGTGGTCACATAGGGGTAATTAACTCAAAAGCTATTGAACTCTTAGGTATAGATAAAATGAAAGAAAATCCTACTGGTGGCGCTATAGACAGAGAAAATGGAGTTCCTACAGGAATTCTTCGTGAAAATGCTTTAAATATTGCACTTAGTAAGGTTCCTCCCACTTCTGTAGAAGAGATAAAATCTTCTCTCCGTAGCACCTTTGATGACTTAATTAAATGTGGCATAACCTCTGTTCAAACTGAAGACTTAACTCACTGTAGAAGTTTACCTAATTTAATTCAAAGTTATAGAGAGTTAGAAGAAGAAGGCAACCTCCCTGTAAGAATAACTCTTCAGCTATGCCTTAACACTGATGAATTATTAGATGAAGCTAATAGTTTTGGTTTGAAGTCGAAGGTAGGTAGTGATTTTCTTAAGGTTGGAGGTCTTAAGCTTTTTCAAGATGGCTCTTTAGGTGCTCGTACTGCAGCTATGATAGACAACTATGAGGATACTCCTGATAATGGTATTAGTATTTATTCTCAAGAGGATTTAGATAGTTTTGTTACTAAGGGTTTTAAACAAGGCTTTCAAATTATTATCCATGGTATTGGAGATAGAGCTTGTGAAATGATATTAAACTCCTATGAAAAAATTTCTAAAGATACTGAGGATAATCTTAGACCTGTTATAGTTCACTGTCAATTTACTAATGAGGATTTATTAAATAGATTCAAGGAGCTCAATGTAATAGCTAATGTACAACCAGCTTTTATTATGAGCGATTATCCTATAGTTGAAAAAGCAGTAGGCAAAGCTAGAACTAAAAGTAGTTATGCCTTTAATTCTATGATACAGAAAGGCATTCCTGTAGCCTTTAGCTCTGATGCTCCTATTGAAAGTTTTAATATAATCCAAGGAATCCATGGAGCTGTAAATAGAACAGATTTAAATAATAAACCTGTAGGTGGCTTTAATATTGATGAAGGTGTTACCCCTTTAGATGCTTTAAAAGCTTATACTACAGGACCTAGTTACATGTCCTTTGATGAAGATATAAAAGGCAAAATTAAAATAAATTATCTAGCTGATTTTGTAGTTTTATCTCAAAATATAACTGCTGTACCTAAAAATAAAATTAAAGAAACGAAAATTTTAGAAACCTATGTTAATGGAATAAAGGTTTTATAGCATATTTATAAAAAAATAAAGAAAAGGATGTAAGTATTCAATTATACATGCATCCTTTTCTTTATCTAATTCAATTATATTTTTATTTATTATTAGGATTATTTTTAACTCTATTAGGTTTTGCCTTTGGCTTTATTACTATATCATTTTTCTTACTCTTAGGTTTATTGTAAGCAGCCTTGGCAATTTTATTTTGAGTCTTAGACATGAAGCCACACAAATCCCAAAACCATAGAAATAATATAACGAATATACCTGGTATTACATAATTTGTTACTAACACTGGTAATGTTGTAAATACTAGTGGTGGTACTACAAACACAATAAAAGCCATTATAAGTACTAACCATTTGTTTATTTTTATTTTGTCAAATACAAATTTCTTTAGTAAAGCATATATACCTAATACTATAATTGAAAATAATAAAATACTTCCTAAAAATATTAATACATTTTTCATAAAATTCCTTCTTTCAAATATATTGTAACTAAATAGTATTATATAATATATATCTATAAAAATGTACTTACTATAACAGATTTTTCATATGTTCACAAAATATTAATAATAGGATTTTTTATGACTTTTGTTTAAAATTAAAACTAATGGTAATACTATCAACTGTAATCTATTTAAAAGGAGATGTTTTTATGAAAGTATTAGACTCAATTGCACTAATTTTAGTTATTGTTGGTGCGGTAAACTGGGGCCTAATAGGATTATTCCAATTTGACTTAGTTGCAATTTTATTTGCAGGTTCTAGTGCCTTCGGTGCTATAAGCACATTTAGTAGAATTGTTTATGCCATAGTAGGGTTAGCAGGTCTTTATGCTATATCATTCTTTGCTAAGAGTAAATATACTGATGTGGAATAATTTCTAAAGCCGCAATAGCGGCTTTTTTATTTTATAATTTTATAGGATTTATTTTGTTTTTAATTTATAATAGTTTAGATAGGTTCGTAATAGCATAATATAATTTAAATAAATTTTTAACTTATATAAAAATGCTCTATGCTTAAATATCCTATGAAAAATTTAGCTGAGGTGTTATAAAATGATAAAATATATTTCTTATAATGTTAAAAAATGTAGTATAGATGAATTATTAAAGTATTATACTCCTGAGATAGTAAATAAATACTGCGAAAGCTGTAATAAATTTAATAAAGTATGGTCTTGTCCTCCACTCTCCTTCAATGATTTAGAATATGTTTCTAAGTACAAATATTGTTATGTAATTAGTGGTAAAACCTATATAGACCAAATTCCAAAGGAAGAGCTAGATAATATTGTTACCTACTCTCTAAGTAAATATAGTGATATAAGTAATAGCACTGATGAATTTACTAATACTTTTAATGGTCCTTATTATAGTTTTAGGGAATTTAATGATAATAAAATACTCTCCTTAGAATCTTATTATAATGACAGTATTGCACTTTTTTCTGGAAGATGCTTAATTTGCAACAACTGCTCTCGTAGTAATAACATGCCTTGTATATTCCCAAGGAAATTAAGATATTCATTAGAAGGCCTTGGTTTTGATGTATGTAGAATAGTGGAAAATATTATTAATGATAAAATTCAATGGAGTAGTAACTCAACACCAAAATATGTAACCTGCGTTTCTGGATTGCTTTCAAATTTAGATATTTCTGAAGAAAAAATTTTGCAAATATTACATAGTAATTAAAACTTAATATTCTATTTCTAGTATTTAAACTTACCTCTTTGATAATAATAACATTAATAAATAAAAGTATGAAAGAGGTGTTTTTTCTTTGTTCAAATGTGTAAAGAAAGAAAATCATTACTGTAATTTAGTAAATGGTCAATGGATGACAACTGAAAATACTATAGATATTTTTTCACCTAGCGATAATTCATTAATAGGTACTATACCTCAAATGAGTCAAGACGATGTGGATAAAATAATAAGGTTTGCTAAAGAAAGTCAAAATTCCTGGAGTGATGTGCCTGTAAGTAAACGTTCTGAAATCTTACATAAAGCAGCAACTTTGCTTGAAGAAAATTGTGATGAATTATCTAAGGTTCTTATGATGGAAATAGGCAAAGATATTAATTCCTCTATTTCTGAAGTAAAGCGTACTGCAGATTTTATAAGATTTACTGCAGATGCTGGTAAAAATCTAGAAGGAGAAACAATAGCTGCTGATACTTTTCCAGGATTTAAAAAAAATAAGATGAGTCTAGTTCAAAGAGTACCTATAGGCTTAGTCCTTGCTATATCACCTTTTAACTATCCAATTAACCTATCAGCTTCCAAGATTGCTCCTGCCTTAGTTGGTGGTAACAGTGTTATTCTTAAACCTCCAACACAGGGTGCTGTAAGTGCTCTTCACCTTATTAGGATATTTCAAGAAGCAGGTGTTCCTGATGGAGTAATAAATTCTGTTACTGGTAAATCTTCTGAAATAGGTGACTATTTGGTTACTAATGACAATATAAACTTTATCAACTTTACAGGTTCTACAGAAGTAGGTAAACATATAGCTAAAATTGCTGGTATGGTACCTATGATTATGGAACTAGGTGGAAAGGATGCAGCCATTGTACTAAAAGATGCTGATTTAGATGATACAGCTAGAGAAATTGTTTCAGGTGCATATAGTTATTCTGGCCAAAGATGTACAGCTATTAAACGTGTATTAGTTACAGAAGATGTTGCCGATGAATTATCCTCTAAAATCTTGGAACAAGTAAAAAAACTTACCATCGGTACTCCTGAATCTGGAGCTAAAATCACTCCTTTAATTGATAAAAAATCTGCTGATTTTGTTGAAGAGCTTATTCAAGATGCCTTAGGTAAAGGTGCAAAATTGCTATATGGTAATAAGCGAGAGGGTAACTTACTACACCCAACTCTTTTTGATATGGTAACTAGTGATATGCGTATTGCATGGGAAGAACCTTTTGGTCCTGTATTACCTATAATTAGAGTAAAGGATAAAGATGAAGCAATTGAAATTGCTAATAAGTCTCAATATGGACTTCAATCTAGTGTATTTACAAGAAATATTAATGATGCCTTCTATGTAGCTAACAAATTAGAGGTGGGGGCCGTTCAAATAAATAATAAATCTGAAAGAGGACCAGATCACTTCCCATTCTCCGGTGTTAAAGCTTCAGGTATGGGTACTCAAGGTATAAAATATAGTATTGAAGCTATGACTAGACTTAAATCCATAGTATTAACCATAGACTAAATTTAGCTTAATAGAAAAGCTCCAAAGAAATTTTCTTTGAAGCTTTTTATTTATATATTTTATACATTTTCATCTTGTGGTCTTGCTATTATCTCTCTACATATCTCAGATAAATTAGCTTTTTCCTCTTTACTCAATTCCTCCATATAAATTGGTTTATGGAAAATAATTTGAGCTCTTAAATCTTCTGGCTCTCCCTCTAACCCCTTATAGGTTCCATTTACCGTAATTGGTATCACTGGTACATTAGCCTTAACTGCAAGTTTTAGGCTTCCCTTTTTAAAATCACCTAGACCCTTGTCTCTATTCCTTGTACCTTCTGGAAATATAAGCATAGATCTTCCACCTTTTATAATTTCTATAGCTTGAAGGATTGCCTTTAAACCTTCCCGTCCATTTTCTCTATCTAAAAATACACATCCTAATTCCTTCATCCAATAGGATATAACCGGTACTTTTTTCATTTCAATTTTGGCCACAGCTCCTGCAGTATCTTTTATATTCATCATTATTACAGGTATATCTAGCATACTTTGGTGATTTGAAACATAAACACATGTTTGATTTAATAAGTTTTCACTACCTACAACATGAACTTTTAATTCAGAATATTTAATTGTAGCAGCAGCCCAGTCCTTCTCTAAATTATATAAGTATTCTTCCCTTTTTTCTTCTGTTAATTTATTTTTACATATTGAATATGTAATTCTTTTAATGGCAATTTCAAGCATTTTAAAAGAAAATTTTATTCCAAATCTTAATTTTCTCAACTAATTCACGTCCTTTTTTAATGTTTACATTTAATTATATCAATAATATGTATTCTGGTGAAGTATATATTGAAATTTTGTCAATACTTTATATATTACATGTACTACTTAAGGAGGGCTCATGAAAAATTTTTTTAAAAGCAATAGAACTCTATTTATATTATCTATAATATTTTTTGTCTTCTTTTTCTTACTAGGTTATACTAGCAAAAATAGTATTAATACTAAGTTGAAAGATTCAGAAACTAGGATACATTTTATAAATGTTGGCCAAGGAGATTCTATTCTTATTGAGAATAATAATTTTAATATTTTAATAGATAGTGGACCAAATAGCGCTAAAGACACTTCAATTTCTTATCTTAAAAAATATAAAATTAAGAAATTAGATTACCTTATTGCATCTCATCCTCACGAAGATCATATTGGTTCTATGGATGATATAGTTAATAAATTTTATATAGAAGAGTTTATTATGCCTAAAGTTTTAACCACAGATAAGAATTTTTCTAACTTAGTAAACGCACTGAAAAGTAAAGACCTTACAATTAAAACTATTAATGACAACATTAAAATTCAACTTTCAGAGGATAATTATATAGATTTTCTATGGACTGGTAATATATCCGATGATAATTTAAACAATCACTCTATAGTAATAAAATATATAAATAAAAATACCTCATTTTTGTTTACTGGAGATATGGAAGAAGAAGTTGAAAATATTTTATTATCTAGTAAAAAGTCTTTAGAATCTACTGTATTAAAAGTAGCACACCATGGAAGTAAGACCTCATCTTCCAAAGGATTTTTATCTAAAATAAACCCTAGAATAGCTGTAATAAGTTGTGGCATGGGAAATGATTTTGGTCATCCTAATAAAAACACTTTAAAAGCACTGGAAAATCTAAATTCTAAAATACTTAGGACTGATATAAATGGCAATATTATAATAAAAACAAATAGTGATAAATTAATGATATATACTGAATTTGAAGGTAACTAATATTAAAAGTATGCAACATAGCTAATATTTAATTAATAGCTATGTTGCATACTTTTAAAATATATTGTCAAAAAATAAAAAAAGCCTTACTTTGTAAGACTAAAAATGGCTCCGCGAAGAGGATT